>CAXNKP010000095.1:0-7509 GCA_964202815.1 Stagnihabitans sp.
CGCTGCAAGGCGCATCGATCAGGATGCGATCGAAACCGCCCTTGTGGCGTTTGATCCACGGGTCGGTTTCGGTGGCCAGCACACGGGTTTCGACATTGTGTAACCCCGCACGGCGCAGCCGTTCGGCGCAGCGCTTCAGGCGGGCTTGATTGATGTCGCAGGCGATGACATGGCCCTTGTTTTGCATCTGGGCCGCGATGGCCAGCGTCTTGCCACCCGCCCCGGCGCAGAAATCGACCACGCGGTCGCCGGGCTTGGCATCGACCAAAAGGGCCACCAGCTGCGAGCCCTCGTCTTGGATCTCGATTGCGCCGGTTTTCAGCCCGGGCAATCGTGCGAGAGAGAGCCTTTCACGCAGGCGAACCCCGTAGGGGGCCAGCTTGGTGGCCTCTGCCCGCAGGCCCATGCGGTTGAATTGTCGCAACACGTCCTCTCGTGTCGATTGGATCGGATTGACACGCAGATCCAGCGGCGGGTGCAGCAAGCTCGCCGCCATCTCTGCGTCGAAGGCCGGACCGAAACGCCGCCGCAAGGGGGATGCCGCCCAGGGCGGGCATTCCAGACGCACATCTTGCGGCATGTCGGCATGATCCAGCCTCAAGCCTAAAAACCCCGCTAACAGTGCTTGGTCTGGGTCCGTCAGGGCAGCAGGCCCGAAGGGCTCGCCAGTGAACAGGCGTTTGATCTGGTCGGAGGATTTGCCTTCGGCAAGCGCAAGCCACGCCAGCAACCGGTTGCGTGGGTTGTCGCCGCGCCCCTGCCGTGCCAGCCACCACCCCAGCCGTGCCCGATGCCGAAGCAGCGTGTAAAGCAATTCCAGAATCGCCCCCCGATCCTCGTCAACGATATGCCGTCTTTCGCGAAACCAACCAGAGGTTACGGCATCCGCAGGGCGCGGGGCGCTCTCGACTTCTGACAAGAGTTCAAGGGTGGCTTTCAAGCGCGTGGCAGGGATCACAATGAGACAGTCATGTTGAAGGCGCTAAAGTGCAGCAGCGCGAGAAGAGGCCGTGGTCGCGGTTCGCACCTGTCGGCCCGCCCCAAGTCGCCTTGTAGCCTTTGGGCGTGTTGACTGGGAACAGGTATTTTTGCAATCCACATTTGAGCAACCTGAGCCCAATGCAAGGGTGCAAGGCAGGCTGACGTTTTCTAAACCGCGCAGCCCAAACGCTTTGGGGGGGCATGCGACATAGGATCTTCTGCGACCCGCAGAAATGCAAAAGGCAAAGCCTCAGCGAGGCAAAGGGCTCTTCACCCTTGGACGCGCAACGCGGATCTGGCCCAAGCGCGTGCGCTCAAAGCTTGGGCCACCTAATGGTTCATATCCAAAAGTATACACTTTTTTGACGACATCGCTGGACGGACGGGGCCTGATGTGGGACACTCAGGGGTATATTTAGAAGGAGCCGTTTTATGCAGACCAATTGGATGCCGATATGTCTTGTCCCCCGAAAGGAAGCGGCTAGGTTCGCGGCCAACCCGCCTCCGGGCTACAAATTGGTCAGTTTTCACACCGACATGGACCGTTTGAATTTTGCCGATTGCCAAGATGGCGATGAAGAGGTGGAGGTTGAAACGGTCTTTCGGGATGCTGTGGTCTGCTGTCATATTACGAAAGGGGGGCAGACCGAACAATTGCGTCTGGCCAGTCTCTGGACAGAACAATTCGGCGCCGAGCCCCCGGCGCAGATCGAAATCAACGATTCGGGCGATCAACTGGATCTTGCGCCGTATCTGCTGCCTTTGCTGGCGCAGTCTTGGCGGGACAGTGCGGCACGCACCACGGGCCTGATGCGCGAACTGGCTCTTTTGCGGGGCACCTTTGAACAGGCCCAAACGGCCTTCGCGCGGCTTGAATCGTTTCTGTACCAATCCGGTCGGGCAGAGCGGAGCCAGATCATCTCCTTGCCTCACCTGCCCGGACGCAACCTCGTTCTGCTATCAAAAGACAGTCCTGTTGAACAACGGTTACCGATCGAAAGTGCGTCGTTGAGTGACATCGCCTTTCTTATCATTGAGTTGCCCCGCTGTGCTGGCACTTTGAACGCGCGGCTTGAACTGCAAGAAAGTGCGACAGTTGTAGCGCAATGGGCTATCTCTGAGTCGGATCTTGCAAAAGGCTGGGTGCGCTTAAGCCTAAGTCGTGCGCTGGGCACAGATGCACAGACACCCGTCCTGTCTTTGGATTGGAACGGACAAGAGCCCGTGAAGCTTGCCCCTTCGTTTCATCACCCCGACATACGCTTTCGTGCGACAGACAGCAGTGCAGTTCTTGCGCTGAACCTGTGGACCTATATCCCCGGCGCTGCAGCCCCGCTGCCAGCCGAGGGCATCGCGCAGCTTTCCGATGCGCCAGCCGTTCGGTGGAGCATTGGAGCCAGTTCGCTTCGTGATGCCATCAATTTGAACCTTCGCGATGACTTGGTCGAGTTCACAGATTGGCGCAAATCCTTGGCCGTCCGACCCGTTAGCCCGAAACCTTCGGCCGTTCGGCTAGACAATGTCGCAAGACCGGGATTGTTGTACCTGCGTGGCGGGGTCAAGACCGAGGGAGAGTTCGGCCCAAATGTCGAATATTGCTATGCCATCGCGCCCAAGGCGAAACGTCTCACCCAGCGCGGCACCCTGCCAGAGTTTTCCGCGGGCATGACATCTGAATGGTTGCGGCTGCGCCCGAACGAATGGGCCGACCTGACCCTTTTCTTGGCCAAACCCTTGGAAGAAGTTTGCGACCTTTATCTGCTGTCACGGCTGGTCGACGATGCGCCCCCGGAAGAGCCTGTGAATGCCTGTTTCTTTGGCATTGTGGGTCAGGCGTGGAGCGTGGGATCATGAAGGGTCCGCATCAAAGCCATGATCAGCCCCTTGTTGGTGTGGTCGTGCCGATTTTCCGGCATTCGGTCTTGCTGGTGGATGCCATAGAAAGCGTGCTGGCCCAGGTGGCCCCCTTTGGCATCAAGATCGTTCTGGTCAATGACGGCTGCCCGCAGAAGGAAACCGACGTGGTCTGCCGTCATTTTGCGCGCACCTACCCCGAACAGATCACCTATTTGCGCAAGCCCAACGGTGGTTTATCGGATGCGCGAAATCACGGCATCCGCCATATTCTGGCGCGCCTTCCCTCGGTGCGGGCGGTCTATTTTCTGGACGCCGACAATTGCCTGCGTCCGCCCGCTTTGGCGCGGGCTTTTGCGGTGCTGGAGGCGTCTGCGGAGGTGGGCTGGGTCTATCCCAACATCGATATGTTCGGCCTGAGCAGCGCGCATGACTATGGCGGCAACTACTCCCGACTTTTGCACAGTGAGATGAACCTTTGCGAGGCGGGAAGCCTGATCCGCCGTGCGGTTTTTGAAGCGGGCATCGTGTTTGACACCCAGTTCAAATCCGGCTTTGAGGATTGGGAGTTCTTTCTTTCGGCGGCCAATGCCGGTTTTACCGGCCGCAACCTTGAGGCATTTGGCTTTCTTTATCGCAAGCGGCCCGAAAGCATGTTGGCCGAGTCCGAGCGTGACAGCGCAGGCATTACCGCTTTGCTGCGCAAAAAGCACAAGGCGAGCCAGTCGCCACGCGCGCTGATTGCACTGGAACAGCAAGAGATGCCCCGTCTGGCCATCGTCTTGGCGGACATCCAACAGGTCATCCTGACAACCGATCCAGCCTGCAGCACTGAAAGGATCACCATTGATGACTATATTCACCGCTACTTTCTGGCAAAATCAAACCCGTCACGCGATTGGGCGCCCCCCTACCTTTGCCTGACGTCAAGCGGCAGTTTTCAGGCCTTGGCAGAAACCGGATTGCTGCACGCAACGTTCTGGAAACTCGAGTCGCTGGCGGATGTTTCAAATCTGGGCGCGCTGACGGCCGTCGGGCTTGACGAGGACCGGATGGGCTTTGCAGTCCACCAAAACGCACAAGGCCGCTGCTCGGACGCGAGCTTTCTGATGATTGGGCCAACTTTGCTGCGCGATATAACCTTTGATGTCGCCACCTCGTGGATTGACAGCTTGGCGACTGAGAATCCGCAACCCAACGTGGCCATGATTGAACTGAACTTGCCACAATCGAGCTTTGACATAAGGGCCTTGTCACGCGGCACCGCGATCTTCGATCTTTTAGGCATGCTGCGCCGCTTGCGGGCTTCGGTTTGGAAAGAGGGTGCATCTCTGCGGTTGGATTGGCGCGAAGGCGACCTGATGCGTCGCGAATGGTCGCACTTGATTTTGCGCCGGCAGTTTGCTGACGAACCTGTCTATCCGCGCGTGCACGGCGGTGGGCGCGACATCGGCTTGATCCTGCCGATCGTCGAATTTGGTGGCGTGGAAAAGGTCGCGTTGAACTTTGCCCGCGCGATCCGCGCACGGGGCGACCGTCCGCATCTGTTCGTGCTGAACCAAGGTAACGCTGCGATTTCGGCTGACTGGCGGCAGGTCTTGGAAAGCATAACCTTCTATGCCGACCCCAGTTTTGGTGCCTGGGGGGGGGGGGCCAAGACCTACTTTGGCACGGAAATTCCCGACTGGGCCGACAAGGGGAACCACGCCCGTGCCGTTGCCATGCTTCACTGGCTGGATGGCGTGATTGAGTTTCAGGGCGGCGCTTTCATGAGCGTGATGGGCAAACTGAAACGTCTTGGCATTGCGACGGGCAGTTCGCTGCATCTGGCTGATCTGACGACAGCCGGACGCCCGGCGGGAAATGTGTTTCTCTCGATGGCTTACGAACATGCGTTCAACGTCGTCGCGCCTTGTTCGTTTGCCTTGGCCGATTGGTGCCATGCCATGGGGCTTCCAAAGGAAAAAATCTTTCCCGTGCCAAATGCCCCAAGCTTCCCGATCAGCGCAAACCGGCTTGCAGCGGGATTGGCCCAAAAAGCGCTGCGAAATCCGCAACAGCCTTTGCGGGTGCTTTATCTTGGCCGGTTGGATGCGCAAAAAGGATTGGACCGCTTGTCTGAGGTGATGCAAGCCACCGCCGACGACACCTGCGAATGGCGTGTTATCGGCAAAGCGGTGGTCGACGATGGTTCGACACAGGTCTCGCCGCATCTCTTGCGCGTGCTAGAGCCGGCCTTAACCTCGGAGGACGATCTGATCGCGGCCTTCGACTGGGCGGATGTTCTTGTCTTGCTGTCGGAATACGAAGGCTTGCCGCTGACGATTCTGGAAGCCATGCGTCAAGGAGTCGTTCCCATTGCGACAAATGTCGGCGCGGTGGGAGAGGTGGTTAAGAACGCCCGAAACGGGTTCCTTCTGCCCCTGCCCAATGCGGCGGCGGACTGTATCGTGTGTTTGCGGGCGCTGCTTTCGAACCGTGAAACGCTGGGCCATCTTTCCAAAGCCGCGGCCCGTGACATGGTTGGCAGGGACTGGCCCCAGGCAACTAAGGCATTCCTCGACGCCCTATGCGACAGTTGAGGTCCTTCCCACAAAGCTCTACCGGCCAGCGCGGGGCTTGTGAATTGGGGGAGGGCCTGCCAAGGGCAGTAACAAAGCATAGGTTTGCGGTCGGGTCTGACTATAGCATCCCTTTGGTCTCTTTACCGTTAAGCAGGTCGCCACGTTAAGGCGGAGTTAAGCAGATTTGCGGGTCTTGGGTTGACCGCCGCCCTGATGCGGGTGTGGTGAGGGTCAAATTCGGTCAACCGACAAGATGATCCCAGCCCTCCTCAAAGACTAATATTTCAGCTCGTTGATCAGGCACGATGCGCGCATGGGGAAACGCTCCGTTACCAACAAAGATGTCGGCTTGTCCTTTCAGGCTTTTAACGCCGCCATTTAGTTTCGGTGACAAGAAATAGAAATCGATATTTCGACGAAATAACTTTTCGGCATTATCGACTGGCAATACAAAGTATCTTGGTTTGGCTAATATTTCAGATAGAAAAACCACAAACTCGCACGGCGGTCCTTTGGTTGACCTGTTGAAAATGGAAGCCCCGTTGAAAAGTGCAGGGCTCACCGACCCAGCTGTTACATCGCCGCCGCGCCCCCGAGAAGCCATTTTTGCCGAGGCCTTTACTTGCACGTAAAGAGAAATGTTCCCCTTTGCTATTTTTAGGTCGGAGTTTGGCTGGTTTGCCTTAGCAAAGTTCAAGTCTTCAACGGTCCAGCCAGATTTAATCAGCTTGGAAATGCACAGCCGCTCACCAATACTTCCAACTTGTGTACGGTCCAAAGTCATCCCGTTTTTCCAAGTTTATCTTTGAATTCTTTACCCCTGCAACGTCCTCACCCCGTAGCCTTCCCCCCTTGCCCGCATGGCCGCAACAGCGGCGATGCTGGCGGCGGCGGTGGTGAAGTAGGGGATTTTGTCCATAAGGGCCACGCGGCGGATGTCGCGGCTGTCAGAGATCGCTTGGGTGCCTTCGGTGGTGTTCATCACCAAGGCGATTTCGTCTTTTTTCAGCCGGTCGACGATGTTGGGACGACCTTCGTAGACTTTGGCGACGGGGGTGGATGTCACCCCTTGGGTGGTCAGCCAAGCGGCGGTGCCTTTGGTGGCAACGATTTCAAAGCCTTGGGCGGTCAGGTCTTGCATCGCGGCGGCGAAGGCGGGGGTTTTGTCCATATCCTTGATCGACACAAAGGCGCGGCCGGTGTCGGGCAGGACCACGCCTGCGCCCATCTGCGCTTTCAGGAAGGCCAGCGCAAAGGTGCGATCCCAGCCCATCACCTCGCCGGTCGAGCGCATTTCTGGCCCCAGAACCGGGTCAACGCCGGGGAAGCGGGCGAAGGGCAGCACCGCCTCTTTCACGCTAAACCACGGGGTTTGCGGGTTTGCCAGCGTCAACGGGTCGGCCAAGGGCAGCGGGCTGTCAGGGCCCACACCTTCGGGATAGGGCGCGCGCCTCGGAAAGGCTGACAGCTTTTCGCCCGCCAGTAGCCGTGCCGCAATGGACGCAATCGCCGAATCGGTGGCTTTGGCGACGAAGGGCACGGTGCGGCTGGCGCGGGGGTTTACCTCTAGCACGTAGATAACGCCGTCTTTGATGGCGAATTGCACGTTCATCAGGCCCACGACTTTCAGCGCCAAGGCCATTTGCACGGTTTGCTTTTTCAGTTCTTCGACAGTGGCGGCAGACAACGAATGGGGCGGCAGGCAGCAGGCGGAATCGCCTGAATGCACGCCCGCCTCTTCGATATGCTCCATAATGCCCGCAACATGCACATTGGTGCCGTCACATAGGGCATCCACGTCAACCTCGATGGCATTGGACAGGTAGCTGTCCAAAAGTACGGGGCTAGAGCCGGAAACCTGCACGGCGGTGGCGATATAGCGTTCCAACTGGGCATCGTCGCGGATGATCTCCATCGCCCGCCCGCCAAGGACGAAAGAGGGGCGGATGACCAGCGGGTAGCCCACGTCTTTGGCCACGCCAAAAGCCTCGTCGCGCGAACGGGCTGTGCCGTTGTGCGGCTGTTTCAGGCCCAGCTTGTGCAACAGTTGCTGAAAGCGTTCGCGGTCTTCGGCCAGATCAATCGCATCGGGCGTGGTGCCCAAGATCGG
>CAXNKP010000096.1:0-7467 GCA_964202815.1 Stagnihabitans sp.
GTTCAGGCGCACATCGGATTGTTTATAGCGCAAAGGCTGGCCGCCCGCGATGCGCAGCATTTCGCGCACAAGGTCGATGCCGGTGATCATTTCGGTCACCGGATGTTCCACCTGAATGCGGGTGTTCATCTCGATAAAGTAGAATTCGCCCGAGGCGTCGTCATACAGATATTCCAACGTGCCCGCGCCGCGATAGTGCACTGCTTTGGCCAAAGCCACCGCTGACGCGCACAGTTGTTCGCGCATCGCTTGCGGCAAAGCGGAGGAGGGGGCTTCCTCCCACACCTTTTGACGGCGGCGTTGCAAGGAACATTCGCGTTCAAAGCAATGGATCACATCGGTGCCGTCACCTAGGATCTGCACCTCGATATGGCGGGCGCGTTCGATGACTTTTTCCATATACAGGCCGCCGTCGCCAAAGGCGGCTTTCGCCTCGGCACTGGCTTGGGGCAAAAGGCGGTCGAATTCTTCAATGTCTCGGGCAATGCGAATGCCACGCCCGCCGCCACCCGCTGCGGCTTTGATCATCACTGGAAAGCCGATGGTCAGCGCCAAAGCACGGGCCTGATCAGGGTCATCAATCCGCCCGTCTGATCCGGGCACCACGGGCACACCGGCCGATTTCGCTGCCACCCGTGCGGCCACCTTGTCCCCCATCACCCGAATGGCGCTGCCTTTCGGCCCCACCCAGATCAACCCCGCCGCTTCCACCGCATCGGCGAAATCAGCGTTTTCGGCCAGAAAGCCGTAGCCCGGATGCACCGCATCAGCCCCGGTATCAGCGGCAGCTTTCAGGATATTGGCGATGTTGAGATAGGATTTTGACGCCATCGGCGGGCCGATATTCACCGCTTCATCCGCCATTTTCACAGCCAGCGACTCCGCATCCGCTGCTGAATGGACCTGCACCGTGGCAATCCCAAGCTCTTGCGCCGCGCGGATGATCCGCACGGCAATTTCGCCCCGGTTGGCTATCAAAAGCTTTTGGATCGCCATTGTTACGCCAATTCGATCAGCGCTTGGCCAGCCATGACGGGTTCTTCGTCGTCTGCAATAAAGGCGGTGATGGTGCCAGCTTGGTCGGCGGCGACTTCGTGGAAGGATTTCATCACTTCGATCAGGCCGATCACATCACCTACAGCGACCGTGTCGCCAACCTTTTTGAACGCGGGCTGGTCCGGTGCGGGCTTGCTGTAAAAAGTGCCGGGCAGGGGCGAGAGGATTTGTTTGCTCATGGGTCGGGCCTTTTCAGCGCGGAGAGGAAAGGGAAGAGATGGCACCGCGCACCGCTTGGGCAAGGGCCACGGCATTGGGCGTATCAGAATGCACGCAAATCGCATCGGCCCGTACCGCCAATTCAACCCCGCCCACGCTGGTGACTTTGCCCTCGGCTATGGCGCGCAGGCAGGCGGCAATGGCTTTTCCTTCGTCAGTGGCGTGGTGTTCGCGGGTGATGATCACGCCGCCCGCGTCACTATAATCAAGGTCGGCATAGAACTCTGACACGAACTTATGGCCACGTGCCTGATAGATGGTTTCATGCAGGGTACCGAACATGCCAAAGAGCGGCACTTTAAAAACATCGGCGGCATCGCAGACGGCGTGGGCGATGTCTTCCATCCTTGCGGCCATCCCGTAAAGCGCGCCGTGGGGTTTGATGTGGTTCATCTCCATCCCTTCGGCCTGCAAGAAACCCTTGAGCGCGCCGATTTGATAGATCAGGCAGTTGGTCATTTCCTCTCGCCCGATCTTCATTTCGCGCCGACCAAAGCCCTGCAGATCGGGCAACGAAGGATGCGCGCCCACCTTGACCCCGTGCTTTTTGGCCAGTTGCACGGTGGAGCGCATGTGGTTGTAATCTGACGCATGAAAGCCGCAGGCCACATTGGCCACATCGATTAGCGGCATCAGGCCCGCATCATCGCCGATGCGGTAAAGGCCAAAGCTTTCGCCCATATCACAGTTTAGAAAAGTCATCATTTACCCCCTGCTGGTCACGCGCCAATCATGTCGACAAGATAGACGCCGCTTTCGTGCAACTCTGCCTGCCAATTGGGTTCGATGACAAGGGTCGTTGTGATTTCTTCAATGACGGCAGGTCCTGTGATCTTGTCCCCCGCACCCAAGCGGGCACCGGCATAAACCGGCACATCTTGGGCTAGGGCACCGGCGTCAAAGATCATCGGGCGCGTGCCCTCAAGGGCCGATACCGCCCCTTTGCCGGGGGCCACGCTCATGCGGTTGGGCCGATCAACCCGCCCCCAGATGGCACTTTCGACGTTGACGATTTCGACCACGCTTTGGCGTTCGGAATAGGTGTAAAGCTCTTCATGCCGCGCATGGAAGGCGTCGATCAGCTTGGTCAGGGCATCATCTGTCAATGCGAAGGGGTCGATTTCCACCGTGCATTCATGCACTTGGCCGACATAGCGCATATCCAGACTGCGGCGGATGGAAATGCGGTCTTGGGTAAAGCCATCGCGCGTCAGATCGGCCACGCCTTTGGTTTCCAAGCCCGCAAACAACCCATCCAACCTTTGCGCTGCGCCCACCGCATCCAGCCGGATCGGGGCGGGCGCCATGTAGTTGTACTTCACATCCGAGATAATCTGCCCATAGGCACAAAGCCCCGAGGCGAGTTTGGAGATCAGCACCCGCGTGATCCCCATTTCGCGCGCCAGTGCCGTGATATGCGCCCCCGTGGCCCCGCCAGCACAGTTCAGCACAAAGTCGCGCGGATCATAGCCACGTTCCACCGACACGCGGCGGATGGCGTTGACCATGTTGTTGTTGACAATGTTGAACATGCCGTAAGCGGCCTTTTCCACCGACAATCCCAAGGGGTCCGCAATGCGCGCCTTGATCGCCTCACGCGCCTTTTGCGTATTCAAGGGCAAACGCCCCCCCACCAGACCATCTGGGTTGATATAGCCCAGCACAAGGTTGGCATCAGTGGTCGTGGGCTGAGTGCCGCCTTGGTCATAGGCCGCAGGGCCGGGTTCCGAACCTGCCGATTGCGGGCCCATCTGCATCAGGCCCATCGCATCGATCCAGCCGATCGACCCCCCACCTGCCCCCAGCGTTTCCACCTGAATCATTGGAATACCAATGCGGTAGCGCAAAAAGTCGATGTTCTTGGACACGTTGGCGCGCCCATCCCGCGTCAGCGTGATGTCAAAGGATGTGCCGCCCATATCCACCGTGATGATATTCTTCAGCCCCCAAGGTTCCGCGATATACAACGCCGCCTGCGGGGCAGAGGCGGGGCCAGAGTTGATCGCATAAACCGACTGGTCCGACACAACCGACCCCACCGCCAACCCGCCGTTGGATTGGAAATAGCGCACGGGGTTCTTGGCCCCTAGGCTGCGGAAATAACCATCCACTGCTTCAACATAGCGCGTCAGGATCGGGGCGAGGTAAGCGTTCACAATCGCGGTCGAGGTGCGGGTATACTCGCGCACCTGCGGGTAAAGCTGGCTGCCCACGGTCAGGCGAACATGGGGCATCATCTCGCGCACGATCTCGGCGGCGCGCAGTTCGTGGTCGGGGTGCAGCACCGACCAGACAAAGGAAATGGCCACTGAATCCACGCCTTCGCGGATGAAATGGCGGCAGGCGTCGCGCACGTTGTCCTCGTTCATCGGTGTGTGAACCGCGCCCGTGGAAATAACCCGCTCACTTACCCCGCGCCGCAGATAGCGCGGCACCAGCATGGTGGCGGGCGGGTATTCGGGGTCGTAGCGGTAGCCGTCTTCCTTGTGGCCAAGGCGAATTTCGATGCTGTCTTCATGCCCCTTGGTGGCGATTAGGCCGGCTTTGGCCCCCTTGTGCTGGATCAGCGCATTCAAGCCCACCGTGGTGCCGTTGATGCACAAATCGGCGTTCGAGACGATTTCGGTGGCCGAAATGCCCGTCTCTTCCTCGATCAGTTTCAACCCGTTGCGAATGGCAAGGGTCGGGTCTTGCGGGGTGGACAGCGCCTTGAAGATGCGCACATCGCCCTTGCGGTCGGCAAGGATGAAGTCGGTAAAGGTGCCGCCGGCGTCGATGCCCAGACGATATTGGTTTTGCATGGTTTTGTCCTTGATCAAGCGGCGGTGGCGCGCAGGGCGGCGGTGGCTTGGTGGTCAACTTCGAGGGCTGCGAAATTGGCAAAGACCACGCCGTAATCCAGTCGCGCCCCTTTTTCGCTAACAAGCCTGTTGCGCACATCGTCGACCACACGGGCGATGTCGCGCTGAAAGGCCAGCCCAAAGCCGCCGCCCCCGGGGTTGCGGTTGGCGGCGCGTTCGCCGGGGTGGATGGTTTCGATAACGTTGTTGGTGATCACTTCGGTCTTGCCGTTGCGAGTCAGTTCCAGTGCCCCAACCTTGGGGGCCACCATGGCTGATTTTGCCCCGGCTGCCCCCATGGCGGGAATGCGCCGCCCTTCGCCAAAGGTGATCAGGGTCATGGGGGCGTCCAGCGGCTCCACCTCCCAACACGTCCCCGATCCGCCACGGTTACGGCCCGCACCGCCGGAATCTTCCATCAGCGAATAGCGGTGGATGATGATAGGGTAGGAATGCTCCAGCATCTCGATATCGCCCGAGGTCAGCGCGCCAAAGCAGCACTCTGGCCCGCAAGCGTGCCAGCCGTCTTGGTTGGCCGTAGCCCCCGCGCCCGAGATGATCGAGGCCAGAACCATCGTCACATATTCCTCGTCATGGCGCTTGTCCCAGCCTGCGATGTTGCAGCCATTGGCATGGCCCCAGCTTGCCGACACTTTGTCGGGGGCGGCCTGTTCAAAGGCCAAGCGCACGGCATCGGTCAGGGTTTCCATTGGCGTGGTCGTGCAGTTCATATGCGGGGCGGGGGACTTTGCATTGCACAAGGTGCCCTTGGGGCCCATGTCGGTCGACACACAACGATACAGACCCTCGTTATAAGGTGGCGGCAGTTGGGCGAACATCATCAGGCCAAGATAGACGCCCGAGTGGCTGTTGCCTTCGTAGCTGTTGATGAAATAGGGAATTTGCGGCGGCGATTGGATAGCGATATGGCAGCTGTCGCCCGTGATCGTTACGGTGGCGGTGATGTCAAAATCGCCAAATCCGTGGCCCGCATCTTCCAGAATGGCCGTGCCGGTATAGGTGCCGTCGGGCACCTTGGCGATCAGGCTGCGCATATGCGCTTCGGCCATGTTAAGCAGTTCTGCGATGCAGGTTTGCACCGTGTCTTTGCCGTATTTGTCCATCAGCGCAATCAAGGCCCGCGCGCCGACCTTGCAGGCCCCGATCAACGCGTTGAAATCACCCTGCTGGTCACGGCGCGCGCGCATATTCGAAAGCAAAAGGTTGATGACATCATTGCGCGGCTTGCCCCTGTCCCACAGCTTCAGCGGCGGAATACGCAGACCTTCGGCATAAATCTCGGTCGCGGCGGGGTTATAGCCTGCGGGCACGGGGCCGCCGATATCGGTGAGGTGGCCTTTGCACACCGTCCAGAACACCAGCTCGCCTTGGTAGAACACCGGATAATACATACAGGTGTCGATGATATGCGATCCGCCATATTCCGGATCGTTGTGCAAGATCAGGTCGCCGTCGTGAATGTCGCCCTCGAAATACTTGGCGACCGATTTCATGGCGGGGATCAGCGAGCCTAGGTGGATCGGAATGTCTTGCCCCTGCAAGATCATCTCGGGCGTGGCGTTAAACAGGGCGGTTGAATAGTCATGCGCCAGATTGAACACTGACGAGCGGGCGGTTTGTTCCAGCGTCAGCGTCATTTCGCGCTGCGTGGTTTCCAGCACACCGCGCACGACAGACAGGGTAATCGGATCAACCTTGGAATGGGACATCGGATGCTCTTTCTAACAAAGGGTCGGGCTTGCAGCAGGGCAGACTCTGCCCGTTCAAAGCATAGCCTGACCGATTCCGCCGCAGGCGTCTTGCGCCACAGCGAGCAAGGATTTGTCAGCCCGCGCACTTGGGCGCGAATCCTCTTGCAAAGGCTTGGGCTTTGCCCAAGCATAGTTTATCTTTTTCGCCCAAGGGGGGTGCCTTGACTCTGATGCGCCACAGCACATCCAACCTGCCACCTGCCGCGCGGGCGGGGCATTGGAATGGCGTGATCGCCGATGTCTATTTTCCGCTGCACCTGACCTTTGGCGATGCGGCGCGCTTTGACGGGCAGCTAGAGCATCAAACCTTGGGCGATCTTTCGCTGTCGCGGTTGCAAACGGAAGCGGTGCAATATGAGCGCCACCCCCGCCACATCGCGGGCACCTGCGAAGAGCAATATCTGATCACCATTCCTCGCCGCGCGCCGGTCACCTTTCGCCAGTTGGGGCGTGAGGTGCGCTGTGATCCGGGCGGGTTCCTTCTGGAACGCGGCGACGAGCCTTATCGCTTTTCCTATGAGGCGGCGAATGACCTATGTGTGCTAAAGGTCGCCAAGCCCGTGTTAACCCAGCGATTGCGCAGCCCTGACCGCTTTTGCGCCCAAGTGTTTGACGGGCGCGATGGCTTGGGGGGATTGTTCACCACCATGGCCCAACAGGTTCAAGCGGCCGCCCCCGCAGAAGTAGCGGCAGGGGATGTTTTGGGGCGGCAGTTGATTGAACTGTTGGCGCTGGCCATCGACCGCGGTAGCGAGATGGCTGATGGGGCACAAAGTGCGGTGCGCACGGCCCATCTGAAGCGGGCGGAGGAGGTGATCCGCCGCAACCTGTCAAACCCTGACCTGTCGCCCGATCTGGTGGCCGAGGCTTGCGGCATATCCAAACGCTACCTGCATGAGATTTTTGCTGACGGCAACGCAACCGTGTCACAACTCATCCGCGAACAGCGGTTGATTGCGGCGCGAAATTTGCTGGCGATGTCAAACCCCGGCCCGATGTCGGATATCGCCTATCGCTTCGGCTTTTGTGATCAGGCCCAGTTTTCACGCCTGTTCAAGGCCATGTTCGGTAAAACTCCCAGCGGCTACCGCGCCAGCGTGACGGGGCGTTAGGCCCTTCCCAGCCAAGCCCCCGATTCCAGCAGCCGTTCAATATGCGCGCGGATCAGCTGCACCACTGCCCGCGTGGCGGGGGCTTGGGCACGTTGCGGGGCGTGGACCAGAATCAACTCGCGGCAGATGACGGGGGCCACAATCTTTTGGGCCACCAACTCTCCGCTTTGCAATTCAGCCTGCACGGCGGTGACGGGCAGGATGGTGCGGATCGTACCTGTGGCCACAAGGCCGCGGATAGTGGGCAGGGTTTCCAACTCCATCGCGACAGACAGGCTGACTTGCGCGCGCGCGCAGGCCTCGTCGACCAGAATGCGCAAGCCATGTGGTACACCGGGCAGGGCCAAATCCTCGCCCGCAAGATCGCGCAGCTCCACGGTTGGCCCCTGACCTAAGGGGTGCGCATGCGGGGACGAGATCAGGTGCATATCCTCAAACAACAGATGTTCGGCATCAGGAAAGGTACCT
>CAXNKP010000097.1:0-7446 GCA_964202815.1 Stagnihabitans sp.
CTGAAAGTTTCGTGAAACAGATTCGTCAACACGAGCGGCAGTCATCCCTAGCCCAACAGCGGTTACACCGGGATAGAAACCATTATCGAGCTGAGTCACAATTGCTCGTAAGACCCATGTGTTGGAACCAGCCCATGAATGCTGCGGGACATTTGGTCGAATCCGTCCTTGCCCAGGTGGAAATTGGTTCGAGGCTGGTCCTTCGGCATAGCGATTGCATCCAGGTCCTTCTTGAGCAGGCATATGGCAATCTTGGCAACTCTTCATCACGCCCGTCGCGTGATTGCCGCCAAAGCGTCGATCTGGGAAATAAACACCAGTCGTCGCAAATGTGCTGTTGAGCCACTCGGAAAATGTTCGCTGCTCGCCGAACATATCGTTTCGGTCCATCGTCGGATGAGAGCGATTCATCGTGTTGAGTACAAGATGCCCGTCGGGTTGAGCGCTGTAAACCGGATTGCTGACGTCATGACATGTTCCGCATAGTGCGCCATCTTTGTGATAGGGCGAATAAATAAGTTCGGTTTGGTGGAACGGACCGACCATTGCTCCGGAATTATTTGGTCCAATCGCAACCATTGGAATATCGTCGAATGGACCGCGCCGTGCGCCGCCAATTGGATCCACGACATACGTTGCGTTGCCTAGATTCTGAGGAGGTAACACACCAACTGCTGCAAGTGGGTTTACAACTGCTGGATCGGGCAAGGGTCCTGCGCTCGAATTTGGATAGCCAACAGCACTCAACGGTCCTGTGGTTGGATTGACGAGGCGATGACAGAAATTGCAGTTGATCCCTTCCATGTCAACAGCAGTAAAAATTGCGATAGGTCCATTCTTTCTCCCTTGCAACCAAGCACTTGGCGCATGGCAGCGGAAGCAAAATTGATTTGAGTCATTCACGTCTTGTGCAGCGATCGCGACCGCCGCTCGCCAAACTGGATCGCGTGCCGATTGACCCATCATGCTCACAACCCATGTATCGAATGGTGCAACGGTGTCGTCGTAGTTGCCATGACAAGCAATGCAGTTTCCACCTCCAGAAACTCCATTTTGCAGTGGGTATGCAGATAGGATTGGATTGAATGCAGCGGGGTCCGTATTTGGTTGAGACCCAAACATAAAGAAATCCGAATTTGTCGTCGGAACTTGGATTTGCCCCCCGCCTTGTAACGCAGATGCAGAAGGCGACAGAAAAGCAAATCCGCCCAGAGTGACGATTGCAAGGAGGATAAAATAAAACGTTGCTTTTCTGTAGTTTTTCATCTTCAACAATTGTATTGAAATTTAAGTTCGGAAGCAATACCGTTTCTTCAGTCGATAGGATCTTGCTTTGAAAAAGTTCCCCTTGATCGTCGCCGGGCTTCCTGTCGTGGTCTGTTTCAGCGTGGCGGTTTCATTTATCGATGCTGCTGAAAATGCGCAAAATCCAGGGCATATTGGAAAAACAGAGATTCCCCCAATGCTGATTTGAACGGCGATGGCGTGGTCGACACTATAATAGTTGTCCGTATTTATATCTTTTTGAAATTTATCTGTTGCGTCCTCGTCCTAGAAAATTCAAATGTCAATAAGTAGCGTTCAATACAAAAAAGTTCAGTACGTTCGAGGTTTCACACTTATCGAAACGCTTGTGGTCATCGGGATCATCGTCTTACTTGTAGGGTTGTTGATTCCTGCCGTTTCAATGGTCCGCGCACAGTCATGGGTGGCGCGATCAGGAATGCCATCGGGCACGCCCATCGACACGCCATCCGCAGAGGCGGTGGCATCGGTAGATTGGGCAGCCAGAGGATGGGAAGTTGCCACAAGGCCAGCACAAAGGCCAAGTCCCAAAACAAGGCGGGCGAGGGTTCGGGTCATATTAAGGTCCTTGAACGTTCGAGATGATGTCCGTGTACACCCGCCATAGCACAGGCTTTCATGGCCGTCAGGTCACAATCCGTTGCCAAAGGCGTCATGGTGAAAGCCTGCCTCATGGTGGTCGTTCCGGCCACTACCACGCAGAAAAAAAGGGCCGACGAGCGACCCTTCTCTTTTGTTTTTTGCTCCCCGTCGGACTGGCCGACTTTATTGAGGTGACGGTATGACTGTTTAGCGTCACGGTCAACACACATTTGTAACGCGCGATGCCAAAACCGTGTGCTTGGCCTTTGGCCTGTGTTCTTGCGGTTTGATCTTGGCCCAAATACTCAAAACGGCACAACATCGGCCGACAAAGCGCTGTTTACAGTCTGCGCACCTTCAACCGTGTCAGGCGGTTTTCGCGGCGGGTGACCACTTCAAAGCGAAAGCCGTGGAAACTGAAGGCCTGACCCTGGGCGGGAATCATCTGCGCTTCGTGGATCACAAGGCCCGCCACGGTGTTGGCCTCGTCATCGGGCAAGGACCAATCCGTGGCGCGGTTCAAATCGCGGATCGTCATGGCCCCCTCCACCAGATAGCTGCCATCCTCGGCCTTTTTAAGCGCATTGGATTTGTCGACCAGATCGAACTCATCGGTGATCTCGCCCACAATTTCTTCCAGAATGTCTTCCAGCGTGATCAATCCCTGTAGGGTGCCATATTCATCGACGACCAGCGCAAAATGGGTGCGGCGTTTGAGAAACTCACGCATTTGTTCGTCCAGCGTGGTCGTGTCGGGGATGAAATAGGGTTTCATCGCCACTTTCACCACATCCAGCGCCGCAATGGCCTGGTCATGGGTTTCGTGGATATGGCCAAGCCGTTCGACTTCGCGCAGCAGGTCTTTGGTATGGACGACGCCAAGGATGTTTTCATCGCTGCCACGATAAACCGGCAAGCGGGAGTGGGACGAGGCGAGAACCAGGCTGACAATTTGGTCCGGGGCCAGATCGGCGTCGATCATCTCGGTTTCGCGTCTGTGGCGCATGATTTCATCCACCGTGCGATCGGCCAAGTCCAAAGCGCCAAGCAGGCGGTCGCGGTCTTCCTTTTCCACAGCGCCTTCAGAATGGCCCAGCGAAATGGCCCCGGCGATTTCTTCGCGTAGCGCCAGAATATGGCGGTTCGGGTCGGCGCGAAGGCCGAAGATTCGCAAGATCAGCCGCACAAAAGCGCGCACCGTGGAGACGATGGGGGTAAAGAGCACGATCAGCAGTTTGACTCCCGGCCCGACGAGTATCGCCACCGGCACGGGCGAGATAATCGCCACTGTCTTGGGCAAAACCTCGGCAAAGACCAGCACCAGCACCGTCACCATCACCGTGGCAATAGCCACGCCCTTTGATCCAAACAAATCCGTCAAAAGCGCTGTGGTCAGGGCTGCCGACAGGATATTGGCGATGTTATTGCCCAAAAGCAGCGCGCCGATCATGCGCTCGCTGTCGTCTGTCACGTCCAAGGCCGCCTTGGCCCCGCGTGAGCCTTTGTCAGCCTGCGCTTTCAGCATGCCCCGCGATGCCGCCGTCAGCGCCGTTTCCGAACCCGAGAAGAAGGCAGAGATCACCAAAAGCGCTGTCACCGCCAAAGCAGTCAGCACAAGCGCTGCGTGGGCTATCATCCAGTCCATATCATCCTCGGGTCTTGGGGGGGGTGGCCAAAGGGTGGTGGTTTAACACCAAATCCTTCAGGTGGTCTTCCAGCACATGGGTGTAAATCTCGGTCGAGGAAAGGTCGGCATGGCCCAAAAGCGTTTGAATAACCCTTAAATCGGCACCGCCTGCCAAAAGATGGGTGGCAAAGGCATGGCGCAGAACGTGTGGGGACACTTGCGCAGGATCAAGGCCTGCGGTCATGGCCATGGATTTGACCAGTCCGAAAAATTGTTGCCGCGTCAAATGGCCATCCGTGCCTGACCCCGCAAACAGGTAGCGGTTGGCGGGTTTGCCGGCCAGACGGGCCTGATCCTCGTCAGCGTCGCGCAGGGTCAGCCAAGCGGTGATGCAGGCGCGGGCCGCGTCAGACAGGGGGGCCATCCGGTCTTTGTCGCCTTTGCCCCTGACCAAAATCATCCGTGGCGCACCGCGCACGGCGGTCATGGGCAAGCTCACCAACTCGCTGACGCGCAGACCGGTCGCATAAAGCATCTCCAGCAGCAACTCGTTGCGCTGTCGGTCGCGCGCGGTTCGGCCCGTGGCGCGCGCAGCTTCCAGCAGGCGCAGCACCTCGTCTTGCGTCAGGCTTTTGGGCAAGTGGCGCGCGGCGCGCGGCCCGGTCATCTGCAAAGCCGGATTGTCGCTGCGCCAGCCTTCTTCACAGGCAAATCGGTAAAGTTGGCGAATGGCCGACAAGCGTCGGGCGCGGGTGCTTAGTGACAAGCCTTCGCCCGCGCAGTGCAGCAGGTAATTTTCCACATCGGCGCGTTGGGCTTGGGAAAGTGCCCGCGGCGCCATAAACTCGCTAAACGCCAAAAGATCGCGGCCATAAGCCATTTGTGTGTTGTGCGCGGCGTTATGTTCGGCTGTTTGGGCCTGTAGAAAGGTTGAAATCCAGCGTCGACTGTCGTCTGGCATCATGCGGGGCCCTTCAACGCCGCTGCTCAAGCAAAATAAGTTGCAAGGCGCTGCGGCGGGCGACGTCCTCAAGGCCCAGTCGGCGCAGGGTCGACAGGCCTTCGGTCACTGCGCGCAGATCGCCAGCCTCACCTTGGCGCAGGTCTGTCATGGCGGCCAAAATGGCTTGGCCAATCTGGCCCTGATCAAGCTGCGCTTGCAGGCCCGCCGGCAACACAGGTGCGCTGAAAGCTTGGGCTATCGCCCCATCCAGCGCGTCAGGCGCAGCCACGCCTTGCAAAGATCCGCGCGCCAAAGCCAACAAGAAAGCCTGCTGAGGGTCTTGCGGTTCTTGAATCTGCGTGAGGGTTTCATAATCAGGCGACAGCAGCATGACCTGCAAGGCGATCGCCGCCGCCGCCTCTGACAGGGCAAACCTTGCCAGATCTTGGCCATAAAGCGTGGCAAAAGGCACCTCTAGCCTGGCTTCTTTCATCTTGGTCCAGGCTTGCGGCAGGGTGGCGTCTATGGCTGCTGCATCCTTGGCGCTGATGGCCGCGTCAAAGGCTTGAAACGCCGCGACCCGATCCCACACCCCACCAGAGGCCGCAGGTTTTTGCTGGGTGTAAAGCCCCAGCAGCAGGTTCGGGGCGATGGATCCGATGCGCGACAGGCGTTCCACGGCTTCCAACTGGGCTTTCCAGCCGGCATTTTCGGACAGATCAACGTAGGTAAAGGCCACGGGCAAAGCGGTGTCCGGCAAAGGTTCGCCGATCGCTTCGTAAATCCGGAAAATCAGCGGCGTCACGGGGATGGGCATGATCGGGGTGATGCCGGTATCATCCAGTTCCGGCTCCATAAAGCGGGTCAAGAGCGCGCCCTCTTCGGGGCTGACGGTGCCCAAGGCGCGGGCCGTATCAAGCGTCAGTTTGGCTGTGTCAAAATCCCCCGCGCGGGCAAGGCAAAAGATCCGGGTCGGCAAGGCAGGGGCCAGACCGGGGGCCATTTTCAGGGCCTGACAGGCGTGATCTTCATCGCCGATCAGCAAAGCCACGTCAAAATAGCGCCGAAAGATTTCAGGAGAGCGCCCAGCCCCCGCCGTTTCAAGCAACGCGCGGGCCTGATCCAGCGCGCCTATGGCCAAAAGTTTGTCAACGCGCGCCAAGAACAGCGTCTCCCCCGCAGGCTGGCCGAGCGGGGGGGAGGATGTTGCCAAAAGAAGGGTCAAAAGCTGGCTTTTCAGGGCTGGCAGATCCTGACCGTTGTCTTGCGACAAAAGCGCCACAATATTTGCTACACTGTCAGTGCCCCACAAATTGCTTGGCAATCCGGTGACGGAAGGGGCCAATATCCCCAAACCATCAGCGCTTTCGGCCGTCAGGGATTGCACCGTGACCATGTCGGTTTGAACCCCGAAAGCGGTTACCGGCGCCTCACCCAGCACAGAGTTGGGGTCGTTGCTTTCCAAAGACTGGCTTAACCAATCAATCGCCGATAACGGCTGATCGGCCAAAGCCAGCGTACCAAAGGCCAGCCCCAAAACTGCGGCCAAAAGACCGGCGCGTCGCGGATTAATCGACATGCAAGGTCACCGGCACCGTCATTTCCCCCAAAACCGGGGTTATATCGGCCAAATAGGCGTAGGCTGTCAAAGCCGCAAAGCCCAAGATGGCCAAAGCCAGCCCTGCCGTAATCACCCGCCTCATCCCCTTCGCCCCCTACTGCCCCAAGTGCTGCGCCTGCGTTGCGATTATATATGGCATTTCTCGCAACTTCACGCCATGCAGGAGAAAAAGTATGGCCTTGAAGTGGCGTTATCTCGCCCCGTCGGTCTGCGAAAGAGGGAACGGACGGCAAGAATGCAGCGCTTGAAGAAAACCGTGGTGCTGGTGGGCATGATGGGGGCAGGCAAAACCGCGGTTGGAACGGCTTTGGCGCGGGATTTGTCTGTGCCCTTTCGTGATTCGGACGAAGAGATTGTGCGCGCGGCGCATCGGTCGATTGCCGAGATCTTTGAACGCGACGGCGAGCCGTTCTTTCGGGCTCGGGAAACCGAGGTTTTGGGCCGCTTGCTGCATGCAGACCCTTGCGTGCTGTCCACCGGTGGCGGCGCTTTTCTGACGGCTGTGAACCGCGATTTGATCCGTGACGCGGGAGTTTCGGTCTGGCTTCGGGTGGATATCGACCTGCTTTGGCAACGCGTGCGCCACAAATCCAGCCGGCCCTTGTTGCGCACGGCCAACCCGCAAGAGACCCTCAAGTCGCTTTACGCCGCGCGCTTGCCCGCTTATGCCCAAGCCGATTTGACGGTGGACAGCGCCATTGATCTGTCGGTGGATGCTATGGCTGCGCGTGTGGCCGCAGCCTTAGCCAACCGCCGCGATGTGATGGAGGTGGCCTAGATGCCCAATATCGTTCCGGTCAATCTTGGTGCGCGCTCTTACGAGGTGCGGATTGGCGCAGGGCTTTTGGCCCAGATCTCGGCGCACATCGACCCCCTGCTGCGGCGCAAGCGCGTGGCGATTGTGACCGATGAGAATGTGGCCGCCAAGCATCTACCCGCTGTGCTAAAGGTTTTGGCCAAGGGGGGCATTGCCGCCTCGGCGCTGACGCTGCCCGCGGGCGAAAGCACCAAGGGCTGGCCCGAGTTCACCCGCACCGTCGAGTGGCTTTTGGCCGAAAAAATCGAACGCCGCGATATTGTGATCGCCTTGGGTGGCGGGGTGGTGGGCGATTTGGTGGGCTTTGCCTGCGCCGTTCTGCGGCGCGGCGTGCGCTTTGTGCAGGTGCCCACGACCTTGCTGGCGCAGGTGGATTCCTCAGTTGGGGGAAAGACGGGCATCAATTCGACCCATGGCAAGAACCTGATCGGGGCGTTCCACCAGCCCTCTTTGGTGCTGGCCGATACATCTGTGCTGAACACCCTGCCGCAGCGCGATCTGTTGGCGGGCTATGGCGAGGTGGTGAAATACGGGCTTTTGGGCGATGCGGC
>CAXNKP010000098.1:0-7419 GCA_964202815.1 Stagnihabitans sp.
CTGGCAGAGCTGGGCCACAGCCCCCATGAGATTGCCAAAATCACCTGCCCCATCGGCCAACCCGCCTTGGGCAAACATCCCCAAGCGATAGCCCTGGGGGTTGCGACCGACTTCTTGCTGCAAACGACGAAACGCGCCCAACCCAAAGAGGCCTCATGTTCGATCTGATCCTGCGCCAAGCCAACCTGCCCGATGGACGCAAGGGACAAGACATCGCCGTTCTGAACGGCAAAATCGCCGAGGTCGCCCCGCATATCACAGCCGCGGCCCGCGAGGACATCGACGCCACGGGCCGTTTGGTCACCCCGCCCTTCGTCGACCCGCATTTTCACATGGACGCCACGCTGTCGCTGGGCCTGCCGCGCATGAACCGCTCGGGCACTTTGCTAGAAGGCATCGCTTTGTGGGGCGAGTTGCGTCCGACCCTAACCGTCGACGCGCTGGTTGACCGTGCGCTGCGCTACTGCGATCTGGCGGTGACGCAGGGGCTTTTGGCCATCCGCACCCATGTTGACACATCCGACCCGCGCCTTGTGACGGTCGAAGCGATGCTAGAGGTCAAGCGCCGCGTGGCACCCTATCTTGATCTGCAAATCGTGGCGTTCCCCCAAGACGGCTATTACCGCGCCAAAGACGGTGTCGCCTCGTTGACGCGGGCCTTGGATATGGGGGCCGATATCGTCGGCGGCATCCCGCATTTTGAACGCACAATGGACGAGGGCCACGCCTCGGTGGAAACGCTGTGTCGTTTGGCGGCCGACAGGGGCCTACCCGTCGATATGCACTGTGACGAAAGCGACGATCCGCTCTCGCGCCATGTGGAAACCTTGGCGGCGCAAACGGTGCGCTTTGGGTTAGAAGGGCGGGTGACGGGGTCGCATCTGACCTCGATGCATTCGATGGACAGCTACTACGTCTCAAAGCTGATCCCGTTGATGGTGGAAGCGCAGATGAACGTCATCCCCAACCCCTTGATCAACATCATGCTGCAAGGTCGCCATGACACTTACCCCAAACGCCGTGGCATGACGCGCGTGCGCGAGTTGATGGCGGCAGGGTTGAACGTGTCGTTCGGCCATGATTGCGTGATGGACCCGTGGTACGCCATGGGGTCTGGCGATATGCTAGAGGTCGGGCATATGGCCATTCACCTGGCGCAAATGGGCAGTCTGGAAGAGAAATCGGCGATCTTTCAGGCGCTGACCACCAATTCCGCCCGCACCATGGGGTTGCAAGGCTATGGCTTGGAAAAAGGCTGCAACGCCGATCTGGTTGTCCTACAAGCCCGCGATCCAGCCGAGGCTTTGCGGCTAAAATCGGTAAAGCTCGTGGTGATCCGGCGCGGGCAGGTCATCGCGCGAACTTCGGCGCGGGTGGGGGAATTGCTGATCGAAGGACGCAGGGGGCCGATTGACCCCTCTCTCGGCTTTGCGCCCGACTATTAACGCCCGCCTGTGCAAAAGCCAATGAAGATAGCCTGACCCTATTTTCTAGGCCGTCTGGCCAATCACTGGCTTGTCAAAATCTGGCCACTGGGCCAAATAAGGTAAGTGGCGTGGCCTTACGGCAAAGAGCATGCCTAATTTTGGAATCGGGGCTTTCGGGTTGGCCCAAGCCCAAGAAATCTGTGGCATTTTCAAAGATGTTCACACCGAATTCTTTTGAGGAGCGCGCATGAGATCGAAAGTTGCACGACGCAGTGGGGTTTTGGTGCATCCCACCTCTTTTCCAGGCAATTGGGGCATTGGCGATCTTGGCTCTGCCGCGCGGGCATTCCTGGATTTTCTGGCCCAGACGCATCAGCAAATCTGGCAAGTGCTGCCTTTAGGCCCCACGGCAGAAGACGGCTCGCCCTATGCGTCTTATTCGGCCAATGCTGGCAATCCTTTGCTGATCAGCATCGAGGATTTGATAGCGGACGGCGTTGATATTACAGTCACGCCGCCGGGCAATACCGTGTCGATTGCCCAAGATCTGCGGGCCGTCAAAGAGGTCAAGTTTGCAGCCCTCGGCCTGGCCGCCAAAGCCTTTGCTACCAATAAGGATCTGGCCGCAGCCTATGCCACCTTCTGCGCCGAACAGGCCGAGTGGCTGGACGATTACGCCCTGTTCATGGCACTAAAAGACAGCCATTCCCATAAAGCCTGGAACCAATGGCCGACGCATCTGGCCCAACGCGATCCCGCAGCCCTAGATCACGCGCGGGTCAAAATGGCCGAGGCCGTCGATTTTTACAAATTCGTCCAATTCGCCTTTTTCCGGCAATGGGGTGGGCTGCGCGATTATGCCCACCAACGCGGCATCCAGATCGTGGGTGATATTCCGTTTTATGTCGCCTTTGACAGCGTGGATGTTTGGGCCAATCCATCGAATTTTGAACTGATCCCCGAAACGCTGGAACCCAAACTGATGGCCGGCGTGCCGCCTGATTACTTTAGCGAAACCGGCCAGTTGTGGGGCAACCCAGTTTACAACTGGAAGCATCTGGAAAGCACGGGCTTTGAGTGGTGGATCAAGCGGTTCAAACTGTTGACCCAGCATGTCGATGTTATTCGCATTGACCACTTCCGCGGGTTTGAGGCGTTTTGGCAAGTGCCGCATGGCGAGAAAACCGCCGTCAACGGCACTTGGGCCAAATGCCCCGGCCTTGCCTTTTTCCACAAGCTGGACGAGGCATTGGGCCATTTGCCGGTTTGGGCCGAAGATTTGGGCCTTCTGACACCAGAAGTTGCCGAATTGCGCGATACATTCAACTTTCCGGGCATGAAAGTTTTGCAATTCGCCTTTGACGATACCGGCGCAGAAAACCCTTACTTGCCCATCAACTTCGAACCTAATTTCGTCTGCTACACCGGCACGCATGACAATGACACAGTGGTTGGCTGGTGGCATGGCCAGACCCAAAAGCAACAGCGACAAGTGTTGGATTACACCGGACCAGTGATCGAGCAAGACATTCATTGGGCCATGATCCGCATGGCCATGGGATCCATCGCCGAAACGGTGGTGGTCCCATTGCAAGACCTTTTGGGCCTAGGCACTCAGGCGCGTACCAATGTGCCCGGGCGGGCCAAGGGGAACTGGTCGTGGCGCTATGAAGTGGGCGCCATTACGCAAGACATCAGCCAAAAGCTCAAGACCACGACAGCGACATTTGGGCGCGCCTTGTCAAAGCCGGTGACGAAGGTTTAGCCCGGCGCATTTCTACAAAATCAAGGGGTGCGGCAGCCATGGTCGCACCCTTTTCCTTCGCAGGCCCTAGCCCCAAGCCCCCTGATGCACCGCGGCGGCTTCGGCCTCAAGCATCGGGCCAATCACCTCGACCTGACGCTGGCCTGCGGCAAACACGACGTGGCAGGGCAGATCGAGCGTTGGATTTTCAGGGTGATCGCCGGTGATCGCCTTTAGGTCTTTTTCGGTCAGGCCAAACACCACCCGCTTTAGCCCTGTCCAATAAATCGCCCCAGCGCACATGGCACATGGCTCGGCCGAGGTGTAGATCGTGCAGTCCTTCAACAGCTCTTTTGGCAACGTGGTAGACGCGCGGGTCATCAGCACCCGCTCGGCATGGCCAGTCATATCGTGAAGGGGCATATAGGCGTTGTGCTGGGTCATCAGCACCGTGCCATCGGGGCCCACAAGGATGCAAGCGAAGGGATGATTGCCAGCCTCGCGCGCCTTGCGGGATTCGTCGATGGCGCGGCGCAGCAGGGCTTCGTGGTCTAGGGGCATGGGGTCCTCGGGCGTTGGGTTTGTTCTAGCATGGCAGGATGGTGGTGGCTGGCAAGGACCAAGCGTTTGGGAAATGCGCCCAAAAGGCAGGCAAAAGGCGCAGATTTGGGCAAAGGCGCTGCATTATGTTGCAAATCCCTTGTGACGGGGGCCAAAGTCGGACTAGAATCCGTTAAGAAATCATACGCAAAGACGGGTGACCTTGGGGAGTGAGTTTGGCGGTTTTACAGGTTTATGTCACAAATGCGAAGCTGCTTCAAATTGCGGCGGCATATACAAAGCAGCGCGCAATCCGCATCAATCTTCCTAATTGCCCTGAATAACGGAGCCCGAATGGCCACCCCAGCCCGCCTTGAATTGACCGGCATTACCAAGCGGTTTCCCGGGGTTTTGGCCAATGACAACGTGAGCTTTTCCGTCAAACCGGGGGAAATTCACGCGCTTTTGGGCGAAAATGGCGCAGGCAAATCGACACTGGTCAAGATGATTTATGGCATCCTGCAGCCCGATGCGGGCGAGATTCGCTGGAACGGCCAGCGCATCAGCGTGGCCAATCCCAAAGCCGCGCGCAAATTGGGCATTGGGATGGTGTTTCAGCACTTTTCGCTGTTCGAGGCGATGACAGTTCTGGAAAACATCGCGCTTGGGATGGATGCGAAAATTCCTGCCCGCGATCTGGAAAGCCGCATTCTGGCCGTGATGGGCCAATATGGGCTGAAACTGGAACCACACCGGATTGTATCAACCTTGTCGGTGGGCGAGCGGCAGCGGATCGAGATTGTGCGCGCCTTGCTGCTCAACCCCAAGCTGTTGATCATGGACGAGCCGACCTCAGTTCTGACCCCGCAAGAGGTGGAGCAGTTGTTCACTGTTCTGCGCAAATTGGCACAGGAAGGGTGTTCGATCCTGTATATAAGCCACAAGTTGCACGAGATTAAGGCGCTGTGCGACACCGCCACGATCCTGCGCGGCGGGAAATTGGTTGATACCTGCGATCCGGCGGTAGAAACCAGCCGATCGATGGCCGAAAAGATGATCGGCAGCAGTTTGAAAGACATCTCGCGCGCGGCGGGGCGGGCGTTTGGGCCCTCTAAACTGGTGGTGAAAGCCCTGTCACTGCCCGCCGATGGCCCCTTTGGTACGGCCTTGCGTGACATCAGCTTTACAGTTCGCGCCGGCGAGATTTTTGGTGTGGCAGGGGTTGCGGGCAATGGGCAGAACGCGCTTTTGTTGGCGCTTTCGGGCGAATCCACCAATCAAGACCCCGCCAGCGTGACAGTAGACGGCGTGGCCGTGGGCCATCTGCAAGCGCGGGCACGGCGCGGGCATGGCATCGGTTCGGTGCCCGAAGAACGCAACGGCCATGCGGCGGTGCCGATCTTTACCCTTGCCGACAACGCTGTGCTGACCGCGCGCGACCGTTTGGGCATGGTGCGCGCCGGCCTGATCGACGCCAAGGCCGCGCGCACCTATGCCGGCGAGGTGATTGAGGCGTTTTCGGTCAAGGCCACAGGCCCAAGTGCGCTGGCCGAAAGCCTGTCGGGCGGCAATTTGCAAAAATACATCATGGGCCGCGAAATCTTGCAAAAGCCGCAGGTTTTGGTCGTCAGCCAGCCCACATGGGGCGTGGATGCGGGGGCGGCGGGGTCGATCCATCAGGCCTTGGTCGATCTGGCGGCAACCGGGTCCGCCATTGTGGTGATAAGTCAGGATTTGGACGAGCTTTTGTCGCTTTGTGACACGCTGGCCGTGATCAATGTCGGGCGTCTGTCGCGCCCGATGGCCGTGGCCGAGGCGAAGATTGACGAGATCGGCCTTTTAATGGGCGGCATTCACGGAGAAGCGGCCCATGCGCCTTAAGCTGGAAAAACGCCGCGCGCCAAGCCTTGCGATGCTGGTAACCACGCCCATAGCCTCGGTCATCTTGACCATGTTGATTGGCATCGTGGTGTTTGATCTTTTGGGGATCAACGGCTTTGAAGCCGTGGTCGATATTTTCCTGTCACCCCTGTTGTACAGTTACAAATGGCAGGATGTGGCGCTGAAGGCGGCCCCCTTGATCATCATCGCCTTGGGCCTGTCGATGGGCAACCGTGCGCAAGTATGGAACATCGGCGCCGAGGGGCAATATGTCATCGGCGCTTTGTGCTGCGCGGGTGTTGGCATTGCCTTTGGCCAGACCGGCGGGTTTTTGGTGGTGGTGCTGATGATTGCAGCAGGCATCATGGGCGGCGGGCTTTGGGCGGCGGTGCCCGCTTGGCTGCGCACGAGGTTTAACGTCAATGAAATCCTCTCAAGCTTGATGCTGACCTATATCTCTTTTCAGGTGCTGGGCTATCTGGTGGGCGGGCCGTGGAAAGACCCCAATGGCCGCAACTTTCCAGCCACAGCCCCTTTGGCCGATAGCCAAACGCTGCCTGTCTGGCCAGAGTCAACTGTGCATCTGGGCGTTTTGGTGGCGTTGATTTTGCCCTTTGTCTTTTGGGTAATCATGGCGCGGTCAGAGTTTGGCTATCAGGTGCGGGTGGTGGGATCATCCGCTACAGCGGCGCGGCATGGCGGGTTTGACAGCAAGCGCACCATTTGGGCCACAATGATCATCGGTGGGGCCATGGCGGGGCTGGCAGGGGGCTTGGAATTTGCGGGCGTGCTGCACAAGATGGACTTGGGCTTCCCCTCAGGCTACGGGTTTACGGCGATCATCGTGGCCTTCTTGGGGCGGTTGAACCCCTTTGGCTGCCTGATCGCGGGGATTGTGCTGGCAGTGACCTATGTGGGCGGGCAAATGGCGCAAACCTCGGTGCATATCCCAAACTCTACCGCGGGGATTTTTCAGGCAATGATGCTGTTCTTCATTCTGGCGAGTGACATTCTGGTGCGCTACCGCATCCGCTTGATCCCTTCGACCAAAGCGGCGGGGGCATGAGATGGGCATAGATTTTCTCATTGCAGCGATCATCACAGTCGTCGGCCTGTCCACGCCTATTCTTCTGGCGGGTCTGGGGGAGTTGGTGGTGGAAAAATCGGGTGTGCTGAACCTTGGCGTCGAAGGGATGATGCTGGTGGGGGCCATTTCCGGCTTTGCCGTCACAGTTTACACCTTTAACCCATGGTTTGGCGTTCTGGGGGCAGCGGCGGGCGGGGCCTTGGCCAGTTTGATCTTTGCCGTGCTGGTCTTGCAACTGAATTCCAACCAAGTGGCCACGGGGCTGGCTTTGACAATCTTTGGCACGGGGATATCCTCGCTGATGGGATTATCGTTTACGGGGCGGATTGTGATGCCCTTTGCCAGCGTATTTCCGGACGCCTTGGCAAAACACGACTATCTGCGCCTGATTTTTGGCCATTCGCCTCTTGTCTACTTTGCGCTGATCATGGTGCCACTGACGACATGGTTCTTAAAATCAACCCGCGCGGGGCTGATTTTACGTGCTGTGGGGGAAAATGATCTTTCGGCCCATTCGATCGGCTACTCCGTCATCAAAGTGCGCTATGCGGCGATTGCCTTTGGTGGGGCCATGGCGGGCATCGGCGGATGCTATTTCAGCATGGTGATCACGCCGATGTGGGCCGAAAAGATGACGGCCGGTCGCGGGTGGATTGCCTTGGCACTGGTGGTCTTTGCCGGATGGCGCACGGGAAGGCTTTTAACCGGTGCCTATTTTTTCGGTATTCTGATGGCGTTAG
>CAXNKP010000099.1:0-7328 GCA_964202815.1 Stagnihabitans sp.
GCAAAGACATCCGTCGGATGATATTCAAAAGTCCCATGTGTATCACTCCATTACCCCCATGGCGCTGCGCGCTAAGGGAAGGGTCACATGGCTCAATTCTCAGTGGAAATTATCCGTTAAACCGGCTCACTTCTAAGTGGAAATCAACAAATCATGGCTGCAATAAATGGCACGACGGGAAATGACACATCAAGCCCTGGGTCCACGGCTGATACATATTACGGCTACGGAGGTAACGACCAGCTGTACGGCGGGGATGCCAATGACACGCTTTATGGCGGTGATGGCGATGACACGCTGAGTGGGGATGCCGGCAATGACTCGATGGTGGGCGAGGCGGGGAATGACACCTATGTGGTGGACAGCACCGCCGACGCCGTGGTCGAAAATGCCAACGAAGGCACGGACAACGTGTCATCCTCAATCGCCTATACGCTTGGCATCAATGTCGAAAACCTGACACTCACGGGCACCAATGCCATCAACGGCACTGGGAATGATCTTAACAATATACTCTTGGGCAACACGGCTGCCAACCTGCTGAATGGTGGTTTGGGCGATGACACGCTCAACGGCGCAACTGGCGCCGACACGCTTTACGGCGGTCTTGGCGATGACAACTATGCCGTCGATTCCGTGGGCGACAGTGTGATCGAAAGTGCCGACCAAGGCACCGATAAGGTCAGCGCCACGATTACCTACACCTTGGGGGATAATCTTGAAAACCTTCGGCTTACGGCGAACACCCACATCAATGGCACCGGCAATAGCCTGAATAACACCATCACGGGCGCGAACGGCAACAACGCGCTTTATGGTTTGGAAGGCGACGATACATTGGAGGGCGGGTCTGGCAACGACACCTTGGTGGGCGGGGCGGGCAATGATTCGATGGCTGGCGGCGCGAACGCTGACACCTATGTGGTGGACAACAACAATGACATCGTCGTCGAAGATGCCAGTGGGGGCGACGATACCGTTCAGGCATCGATCAGCTACACCCTAGGTGCCAACCTTGAAAACCTGGAACTGACCGGCACCGGCACCATCGACGGCACCGGAAACGCGCTGAACAACGCGATCAAAGGCAATTCCGTCAGCAACGCCCTCTACGGCGGGGACGGCAATGACACCCTTGATGGCCGCAACGGCAGCGACGCGCTTTATGGCGGAGCGGGCGACGACATGCTTGATGGCGGCTTAGGCGCCGACACGCTGGCAGGTGACTTGGGCAATGACACCTACGTGGTCAACGCCTCCACAGATGTGGTTTCCGAGGCGGCCAATGCGGGCACGGATGAGGTCAGATCCGAGGTCACCTACACTCTGGGCGACAACCTTGAAATCCTGACACTGACCGGCATGGGCACCATCGACGGCACCGGAAATGGATTGAGCAATTCGATCACAGGCAATTCGGGCAACAATGCGCTTTACGGTGGCGAGGGCGAAGATGAGTTTTACGCCGGCGAAGGTGACGACATGCTCGACGGTGGCGATGCTGAGGACGGCCTGAATGGCGAAGGCGGTGATGACACGTTGTACGGCGGGTTCGGCTATGACGCTATGTCGGGGGGCGACGGGAACGACTTGCTTTATGGCGGCGATGGCGATGACCAAGATGATCTATGGGGCAACTTCGGCGATGACGCGCTGTACGGCGGCGAGGGTGGCGATTTGATTTTCGGTGGGGAGGGCAACGATACGATTTTTGGCGGAAGCACCGACACGCTTTATGGCGGGCTGAACGATGATACCTATGTGGTCAACACCGCTCCAGATTTCATTACCGAGGCCGCCGATGAGGGCACGGATGAGGTCAAATCCTCGGTCACCTACACTCTGGGCGACAACCTTGAAACCCTGACACTGACCGGCACCGGCAACATCGTCGGCACCGGAAATGGGTTAAGCAACTTGATCACGGGCAATTCGGGCAGCAATGCGCTCTTCGGCGGAGAGGGCGACGATACGATTTTCGGTGGGGAGGGTGACGATACGATTTTCGGCGGCTTGGGCAGTGACACCTTCTTCGTCGATAGCGTCTTTGATACTGTTGTCGAAGATGATGACGCCGGTACAGATACGGCCAAATCCCTGATCGACTATATCCTGACGGATCATGTCGAAATTCTGCACCTGACGGGCGAAAGTGGCATCAACGGCACGGGCAACGGGTGGGACAATCAGATCAACGGCAACATCGGTGATAACATTCTCGCTGGGCTTGGCGGGTCTGACACCCTTCGGGCGGGTGCGGGTCAAGATAGCCTTTATGGCGGTGAGGGGTCCGATGTCGTGTGCGGGCAGGCCGCCAACGATACGCTTTATGGCGACGAGGGGAGTGATACCCTGTACGGTGGCGGTGGCGACGATGTCTTCTATGGCGGTGCAGGCAACGACATACTGATGGGCCACTATGGACTTGACAGCATGGCGGGCGGCGACGGCGACGATGCGTATTACGTCAACAGCGCCTTGGACCAAGTGATCGAAACGGGATCGGCCGGCCATGACACCGTCTATGCATGCGCCAATTTCACGCTGGCCTTCGGGGTCGAGGATCTGACCCTCACCGAAAGCAAGGCGCACAAAGGTATCGGCAACGATCTGGACAACACACTTGTCGGCAACAACGCCAACAACTTTTTGTGCGGCCTAGAGGGCGCAGACACCCTGCAAGGTTCTGACGGGAACGACAAACTTCACGGCGGAGCGGGCGATGACCAGCTTGATGGCGGCATCGGGGCTGACAGGCTTTTCGGAGGTTTCGGCCATGACCTGTACTTTGTAGATCATACAGCAGATGGTGTTTTCGAAAAAATTGGAGAGGGCACCGATCTGGTCAAGGCCTCGGTCAATTACACACTCGCGCCCAATATCGAGGCGTTGGAGTTGATGGGGACGGGATCTATCAACGGTTCGGGCAATCACAGGGACAACACGATCACCGGCAACGATGGTGACAATGTCTTGATCGGCTTGGGTGGAAACGACACCTTGGCGGGCGGTGATGGCGCTGACCAGTTGACGGGTGGCGTCGGCCATGACGTCATGACGGGTGGTGAGGGTGCCGATAGGTTTGTGTTTGGTGAATTTGCAGGCATTGACCATATCACCGACTTTATCTCTGGCAGTGATCACATCCTGTTTGCCGGCAAGTTGGTTGCGGCCTTGGGTGGCACAAGCGCCCTGTCCGATGCATCGTTTTACGCCGCCTCGGACGCGATAAGCGGCCAAGACGCCGACGACCGGCTGATATTCAACACAAGCACCGGCGCGCTGTATTACGATGTCGACGGCAATGGAACAAAGGTGGCAGTGCAAATTGCGGTGCTTGACGGGTTAGGCGATGTCATGGCGAGCCTGAGTTTTGACGACTTTATGTTTGGATAAACGCAGGCGCGCAGCTCACCCGCGACCACACCTCGTTGGCCATTTCCGGAAGGTTCAGGTTTTGCCTTGGATGCGGGCAATATAGCGGCCCAAGTCAACCACCTCACGGCGGGCGTCTTGCAGACTCTCTAGCGTTACGCTCAACTCGGCCTCGGTTTGGGCGATTTGGTCCATCAATTCGGCCTCACGCTGTTCCAGGTATAAAATCACCTGATCGCGGGTTTCTTCAGCCTCATGCAGGGCCTGCGCCAGCAGGTCCATCTCGCCGATGTCACCGCCGGCCACGCGGGTAAATCGGTGGAGCAGCCAATATGTGAACCAGCCCAAGGCAAAGGCCAAAAGCAAAACGATGGCGGTGGCGATGATCAGTTGGGTGCGGTTCATGGCGTCTGTCTGGTCTTTGCACGGCAGGCCGTCAAGGGCTGGGCGAAATCTTGGATTAACCTTTCGGGCGAGCGGGCGGTTTGACAGTCGGCCATTCCGGAGCCAAGGGTGAACCGTCTGGCGTGGTTTCAACATCCACCTTGGCATCCGGGCTTGGAACGGCCCCCGTCGCACCTTTGTTCAGGGTAAACTCGATCCGGCGGTTGGTCTCGCGCCCGGTCTCGGTTGTGTTATCGCCGATGGGCACGCGTTCGCCATAGCCAACCGCCCGCATCCCCGACACGTCCACCTGCCGATCCAGCAATGCCATCAAAACCGACTCTGCCCGCCCCTGAGACAGCGCAAGATTGCCTGGGACCGAGCCCTGCGCATCGGTATGACCACCGATCTCGATCTTGACGGCCATGCAGTTCTTCAAAGCCTGCGCCAAGGCCCCCATCGACACAAAGGAGGCCGCATCAAGTGTGGCAGAGCCGGGGTCAAAGCTGATCTTGTGTTGGGTCTGCGCGGCTTGCAGGCGCTTCAGGCATTCTTGCGGGGTTGGCAGGCCCTCCAACGGATCAAGCGCTTTGTCATAACGCACAGCGACCTTAAAGGGCCTGCCCTGTCCCAGCCTGTCAGATAAAATCTGTGAAACTTTGTCAGACGCTGTCTTGAGCCCCGAAACACCCATGATCTCGACTGTATCCTTCAAGACCAGCACCTTGCCCGAGTCCAGGACCGATAGGGCCTGCAACCCGGCCATGACCCGTTCTGTCCAGCCATCGGGCAGGCTTGGGTCAGGCAAAGTCGCCACATTGACCTTGTCCGCGCCAAAGCGCGCCTTGGCAAAACTGGTGACAACCCTTTGCATCAAGCTATCGCCCAAGTACCCGCGCAATTCGGCACGGTGGGTTTTTGCGTCCAGCAAGGCCGTAAACTCTGCCTTGGTCGGGGCTGACGAGGCCGGGGCCCTTTCAGGCATCTTGGCATCTAGCGAAAAGACATCCGGCAGGGTGGCGCGCAGCGCCCCTAAGGCGCTGTCAAAACTGTCTTGGCTGACGGTGTCCGCCGCCAAAAGCGTGATATCGGCGTCCGAAAAGGTCACTGTCCCCGCCCCCATCGCCGCAAGTGCTGCCACAGCGGCAGAGGTCGCCTGTGCCCAAGATGGACTGGGCACACCCATACCCACAGTGCAGGTCAAATCCCCCTTGGCCCCTGCCGCAATGGCCGCCGCAAGGATAAGGTCGCGCGCGGCGTCCGTATCGGCAGAGCAGGCGTCAAACCGCGAGCCGCCTTCATCAATCACAAACCGCAAGGTAAAGGGGGTAAGCACCGGACGAGGGGCCGAAATTTCGGTGGTCACGGGCAAGCCCTGCGGGGCCGCTTGCGCCAAGGCCGCCACAAACTGGCGCTTTTCCCCTTCCGAGGCGGCAATGGCTATGATTGTCACCCCCTCGGCCGAGATGGAAATCTTGGCACGGGGCAAAAGCTGAAGGGCCGTGACACCAAAGGTCAGCGCATCCTCCCACAAGGCGGGGGCAGCATAGGCTGCGGTTTCCAGCATATCGGTGGGTGGCTGCTGCGCGGGAATGGCAGCCGCGGCCTTGGCCAATTTAAGCTTATCCGCGCCTTCGGGCAAAAGGCCGATCATTTGCACACCATCGTCATTGCGCATCAACTCGACCGAAAAGCGCGGCGGGGCCACGATTTTGGCGGGTTCCACCGTGAAATCGTCATGCAGACGGCCAGAATCCACCAATGTGCCTGCCAAGTTGACGGCGGCAAAGCGCTGCGCCTCGGTTGGGGCTGTGCCCGTCAGGGATACGATCAGGCCATCGGTTTCAACATGGGCCCAAGGATATCCTCCGGTCAGCATGCGTGTGCGGATAACTTCAGCGGTGCGACCTTCGACGACAAAAGCCAGTGCATAGCCCACAAACAGCGCCAAAACGCCCGCCGCCCCAAAAGCGGTCATCGCCAGCACCCAAGCCCAAATCTGCGACCGCTGCGCTGGCACTCCAAAAGCGGGCAAATAGGCCAAGGGCGAACACTCCAAAGGTCAGCGCGCGGAGGACTTTAGACGCTTGGGGACCACCCTTCAATCAACCCACCGCCGCCACGGCAAGAAACAGCGCAGCCCAAAGGCCCGCATCGCGGTTGCTGCGAAATTCGCGCAGGCAAGAGTTTGGATCGTCAATCTCCAGCCGCCGCATTTGGCGCACCATATGCCCGCCAAAAGCGGCAATCCCCACCAGCGCTATGCCAAACGCCACACCCACTGCCTGCGCCAGCGCAACCGCCACCGCCATCAGCGCCAGCGTGGCAACAATAAAGCCCCATAGCCAAGTCCTGCTGGCATCCCCAAACAACCGCGCTGTCGATTTGACACCAATCAGCGCGTCGTCATCCTTGTCTTGATGGGCATAGATCGTGTCGTAATACAGCGTCCAAGCGATTCCGGATGCGTAAAGCGCCACGGACGCGCCATCCACCCGCCCCAGATGGGCGGCAAAAGCCAAAACCGCACCCCAGTTGAAAGCCAACCCCAAAAACACCTGCGGCCACCATGTAAACCTTTTGGCAAAAGGATAAATCGCCACCAACCCCAGAGCGGCCACCCCCAAGCCCACCGAAAGCCAGTTGTAGCTGAACAAGATCAGCGCCGCAGCCAGCGCCTGTGCTATCATCCAAACGACAGCCCCGCGCACCGAAACCGCCCCTGAAGGAAGCGGGCGGCTTTTCGTCCGCGCCACGGCGGCGTCGATATGGCGGTCGGTGATGTCGTTCCATGTACACCCCGCCCCGCGCATCAAAAAAGCGCCAAGGCCGCAAGAGATCACCAGCCAAAGATCCCACCCGCCAAAGCCGCTTTCCAAAGCGGCAAGCGCTATGCCCCACAGGCAGGGGATCAGCAAAAGCCAAGTGCCAATAGGCCGGTCAGCGCGGCTTAGCCGCAGATAGGGTCGGGTCACGGATGGCGCGCAAAGGTCCACCCAATTGCCCTTGGGCGCATCGGCCACGCTTTGGCCCTCTGGCATTTTGGCGGTTTGGCGCATAGGGTTCTTCTTATGACAGAGGCACGCATCAGGCTCTATGTAGATCAGGCACTGGCAGCGGGGCAAGCCGTGGCCTTGGGCGAGGGGCAGGCGAATTACCTGTTCAACGTGATGCGCTTGGGCGTCGGGGCCCACGTCAAACTGTTCAACGGGCAAGACGGCGAATGGCTGGCTGTCGTGGAACACGCAGCCAAGCGCCAAGGCATCCTGCGCTGTGCCACGCTGTCTGCCCCCTCGGTGCCGCCCCCCGATCTGTGGCTGATCTTTGCGCCGATCAAAAAGGCCCGCACGGATTTTATCGTAGAAAAAGCTGTGGAACTGGGGGCTGCGCGAATCCTGCCCGTGCAGACCCGCTTTACCAACGAACGCATCCGCGAAGACAAGTTGCGCGCCCACGCGGTTGAAGCCGCCGAGCAGTGCGGGGCCACCTATGTGCCCCCCGTCGATGACGTAATCCCCCTCGACAAGCTTTTGGCCACATGGCCCCCCACCCGCCGCATCCTTTGGGCG
>CAXNKP010000100.1:0-7310 GCA_964202815.1 Stagnihabitans sp.
CTGGACTGGATCACAACGATGCAGGCCCTTTCGTCGTATTCAACAGAATAGCGATTAAGACGTTCGCGCAAATCCATGACCGGAACAATCTTGCCGCGCAGGTTTATAACGCCTTTAACAAATGCTGGCATCCGTGGCACGGGCGTCACAGGGCTAAGACGGATGATTTCGCGAACTTGTAAAATGGGAAGGCTATAAGCTTCTTCCCCCAGATGGAAATTCAGATATTTTCCGCCTGCGGCAGGCAGAACTCCAATATTTGATGATGCCGTTACATTTGCACTCATTATCTTCTCCGTCATGGCCGCACGTTTCTTGAACTATCCATTTCAAGTTCAATGTCAAAACATCTTTGGGATATAGCAAGGTAAACTTTCGGTTGAAAAGTTGGTTTTATGCGAATTTAGCCACATCAATGTCTTTGAATATAAATAATGTTAGAATTGTAACAAATATGTCATATTTATGTCATAAATCATAAAGCAATCGTCCAATTTCGGAAAGTTGACTTTGCCCGTGAAAAGAATATTCTGGCTGTATGCGATGAAGCCTGACCACTAAGTTCTTTAGCGGTGGTTATCGCAAAAGCCCAAATGCCATGCGACAACTGCCCTCTGACGCCCATAATGCGGCATGCACAGGTGGCGCGTTAAAACTGGCCCCACTTCGACAGGATGCAGATTACGGCTTGTCTTTTTGAACCAATTCCCGCGCCACCGCCACAAAATTCATCAGCGCTGGGTTTTTATAGGCACGGTTCCAGACCAGCAGGGCCTGCACCCGTGCCTCACAGTCGAAAATCGGTTTTGGCATGATGGGGCGCGGTTGGAACCGCGCAATCGCCTGCGCATTGACCGACACGCCCAAGCCTTCCGATACCAAACCCAGACTGCTCATGGCGTTCGAGGCTTCGTCCTTGATCTGCACCTGTTGGCCCCCCTGCGCAAAGGCATCTCGGACAAATCAGCGAAATGTGGGCCATTTGGGCATAGACCCCATCACCATGAGATAGTGGGCCAGATCGGCCAAAGTCACTTCCGGCCTTGTGGAAAGCCTGTAGTGGATGGGCACGACGGCGACCAATGGGTCGCAAGACATCTGCAGCACCTCGTACTGGGGGTGGTTCAGGGTGCCCAGTATTAAGCCAAGGTCGATGGTCTTGCGGGGCAGGTCACTTTTTTGACCCTGTGTGCAGATCTATTTCAAATCCAGATCAATCTCGGGGTCGCGCTTGGAGAATTCGCGCACCCCGCCGGGCCTGCATTCTATGGTGGCGAAAGACATATAGGCGATGCGCAGCGGCCCTCGTTTGCCTTCGGCGGCGATGCGCGCGTCGTGGATGGCGGTGTCGATCTGGAGCCCTAGCAGGCGGGTGCGTTCGCAAAAGATTTCCCCGGCAGCATAAATCCGGCAGCATAGAGGGCAAACCAGCCATTCCGTCAGGCGCCAGTCTGATCGCATCCGGGATAGGGCGATCATCCCTCCGCTGGGCAGGGGTACAAAATACCCAATCTCTTCGGTAAATCCGGTCTGGATGTAATGATTGTGGAGGCATTCACCTTGATAGAACCGGTCCGGGGCATGGTCCTTGATCCGGAAAAGACCAGTGGTTCAGCTTGGCACCGGCGAAACAGAAAGGGTCCGCCAAATAGGGGCCGGCTTGGTATTGCTCCACAAAAACCTGCGATTTATCTGCGGGAAAGGCATCAAACAAAGCCGGTGGCCGGGCAACGTCACCTTAACCAAAGGCCACCGTATAGGTGACCGGCGCAATCTCCCATAGCAATCCCACCACCCGTTGCGGCAGGCGTGGCGTGCCAATCGCCCGCATCACATCGGCCACGGCACGGGGGGAAGCCTTGTCAATCATGTCAGGCCCTATGCAAAACAAGATATATACAACGCCACGTCACTTTCTTAATGTTTCGCTGATTCTATGGGATACACCGGCCTTATGCAAAGCACTGCTTACCCACAGGCCCCCGCGTCTGACCAAAATCCGATCGCAGAGTTTCGCGGTGCCTCAAAGCATTACGGCGAGGTCGTGGCCGCTGATGCCATAAGCTTGTCGATTATGCGGGGCGAGTTTTTGTCATTTTTGGGCCCATCGGGCTGTGGCAAGACCACCGCCTTGCGGATGTTGGCCGGGTTTGAGGCGCCAACGTCTGGGGAAATGCTGCTTGACGGGGTGCGTGTGAACGACCTGCCGCCGCATAAACGCCCGGTGAATATGGTATTTCAGCACTATGCGCTGTTTCCGCATATGAATGTGGCTGACAATATCTCTTATGGTTTGCGCCAACAGCGGCCCAAGCCTGCGGCAGCTTATGTGGCGCAAAAGGTCGCTGAAACGCTGGACAGAGTGCGCTTGCCCGGCTTTGACGCGCGCCGGATTTGGGAGATGTCGGGTGGTCAGCAACAGCGCGTGGCCTTGGCCCGCGCCTTGATCAATCAGCCCAAAATCTTGCTGCTGGATGAACCCATGGCAGCCCTTGACCGCAAACTTCGGCGCGAGATGCAGATTGAATTGCAAAGCCTGCAGCGCGCCTTGGGTATCACCTTTGTTCTGGTCACCCATGATCAGGAAGAGGCGTTAAGCATGTCTGACCGCATTTGCATCATGCGGGCGGGACGGATCGTGCAAATCGGCGCGCCACGCGATTTGTATGATGCCCCAAACAGCCGCTATGTCGCCGATTTTGTGGGCAAATCGAATTTCTTTGAGGGCACGCTGGCAAGTGTTTCTGGGCTAATGGGGGCGGTTGATCTGCCCGCGGGGCCGGGCCGTGGCAGGCTGGGACAGGATGTGGCGGTAGGGCGCAAGGTTAGCCTTTCGGTGCGGCCCGAACAGATATATCTTTCTCCCACGGGTGGGGCTTTCGCGGTGCAGGTCCGCAACCGTATCTTTTTGGGCGAGCATACCGAATATCTGGTGAATAATCCCAGTCTGGGCGACTTTCTTGTCTTGGTGTCGCGCCAGACGGAAGCCACGCTGGGGGCCTTTGACCCGGGCCAAGACGCCTTTGCCGACTGGACGCCAGAAGCGGCACTTATTTTGAACAACGACTAAGAAACTGATCCTCAACAGGGAGACTGACCATGTCTGACACACCCGACCACATTTCCCCGCAAAAATTCATGGCCGAACTGATGCGCTATCGCAAAGGCTCGGTCAGCCGTCGCCATTTTCTTGGTGTGACGGGCCTTGGCATGGCCACAACCGTGCTGGGTTCTGCCATGCCCGGCCTGATCACCCGCCCGGCCTTTGCCGCTGGCAGCATCGGTGACAGCGTGGTGCTGGCCACTTGGCCGAACTACCACGACCCCGCGAGTTTTGAGGCGTTTACGGCGGCCACCGGCGCCGCCGTTCAGGTCAACGTCTTTGGATCAAACGAAGAGATGTTGGCCAAGCTACAGGCCGGTGGCAGTGGGTGGGATGTGTTTGTGCCCACCAACTACACCATCACGACCTATGTCGAAGAAGGCATCATCGACCCCTTGGATATGTCCAAACTGCCGAACTATGACGCGGCCAGTTTCGATCCGCGCTTTGCAGGGCCGGGCACGGTGGATGGCAAGCTCTATGCCGCCTCGAAAAACTGGGGCACCACGGGCATGGCTGTGAACACCAGTCAGACCAATGGTCGCGTGCTGACCAGCTGGAAAGACTTCTGGGATATCACCAAGGCCGAATTCTCCGGCCGCACAACCGTGCATGATTACCAATTGACCACGATAGGCAACGCGCTGAAATCCTTTGGCTATTCGTTCAACTCGATCGATCCGGCCGAACTGGCCGATGCCGAAAAGCTACTCATCGAAGTCAAACCGCATCTCTTTGCCATCACGTCAGATTATCAGCCGCCAATGCGGTCTGGCGATGCGTGGCTGGCCATGTGCTGGACGGGGGACGGCAAGCAGTTGAACAAGGATATTCCCGAAATCTCTTATATCCTTGGCAAGGAAGGGGGCGAGATCTGGAGCGATTTTTACGCCATCCCCAAATCTGCGCCCCATCTGGATGCGGCTTACGCGCTGATCAACTTCCTTCTGGATCCCGCGATCAACTACAAAGAGGCCATGTTCCACGGCCAACCTGTGGCAGATGCGCGGGTGGATGCGATGATGTCAGCCGAGATGATGGCCGACCCGATCATCCATCCCGCCGCTGAGCTGCTCAGCAACCTAGAGTTTGGCGCCGCAGCCACCCTGACCGACCCCAACCGTGCCGAGGTGATGGCCCGGTTCAAGTCGGCCTGATCATGCGCCCAAAGCTGATCAACCGACTGCTTCTGGCGCCAGCGGGCATATGGTTTTTGGCCATGCTTGTGCTGCCGCTGGCGGTGGTTTTGGTGTTCAGCTTTGGCGAGCGGGGGCAGTCTGGCGGCTATGTGCCAGCCTTTACCTTCGCGCAATATCTGAACCTTCCGGCGCGGTGGAAAGCGTTTGAAAATACGCTGACCCTCGCGCCTGTTGGCACGCTTATTGTTCTTCTGATCGCCTATCCGCTGGCTTATTTTCTAGCCCTGCATGCCAACCCGAAGTGGCGCACTTTGTTGCTGATTTTGGTGATTGTGCCGTTTTGGACCTCGATCTTGATCCGCAGTTATGCTTGGATTTTTATCTTGGGTGGTCGGGGCATTCCTGCGCTGCTTGATATGCTGGGCCTGCACAATTTGCGGCTGATCAACACGCCCTTCGCGGTGCTAGTGGGCATTGTGTATGGCTATCTGCCGCTGATGGTGTTTCCAATTTTCGTTAGTCTAGAACGGCTGGACAAGCGCCTTTTAGAAGCCTCAGCCGACCTAGGCTCTCCGCCTTGGCGCAGTTTCTTGCAGATCACGCTGCCGCTGTCGTTGCCGGGCATGGCCACGGGCTGCATGTTGGTTTTCATTCTTTTGATGGGAGAGTTCCTGATCCCAGCCATGCTGGGCGGCGGGAAGGTTTTCTTTGTGGGAAATGCCTTGGTTGATTTGTTCTTGCAGTCGCGCAATTGGGCCTTTGGTTCGGCGGTGGCGGTCGCGTTGGTTGTGGTGATGTTGGTCACGGTCACAATCTACATGCGCGCCATGACCCGTTGGGGCAATGGGCGCGACGATGTGTCGTTGATGTAGGGGCAAAACATGCGCATCTATGCGGCGGCAGTTTATCTTTTTTTGTATATCCCCATCGGCATCATCGCCCTTTTCAGCTTTAGCGCGGGTCGTAATGCCAGCGAATTCGCCGGATTTTCCCTGAAATGGTACGGCATCGCCCTGCACAACCCCTTTGTGATCGAGGCTTTGCGCACCAGTTTCACCGTGGCCGCCAGTTCGGCCATTCTGGCCGCCGTCTTCGGCACAATGGCCGCTTTGGCGCTGCAAGGCATGACAGGGCGGATCAAGGTGCTGTTTGATGCGCTGATTTATATCGCCGTGATGATCCCGGGCATTGTGATCGGCATCAGCACCTTGATTGCCATCGTCACAGTCTTTGGTTGGCTGAACCCTTTGATTGCGGCCGTCTGGCCATGGGACGGGCCAGCCCCGCAACTGGCCATGGGATTAGGTTCGCTGATTGCGGCCCATACGCTGTTCAATATGGCCTTGGTGATCATCATCGTGCGGGCGCGGATCGCAGGAATGGACCGCAGTTTTACCGAAGCCTCGGCAGATCTTTATGCCACCCCCTTTGGCACCTTTCGCCAGATCACGCTGCCCTTGATCTTGCCGGGCATCTTGGCGGGCTTTTTGCTGAGTTTCACTTTCAGCTTTGATGACTTTATCATCGCCTTCTTTGTGGCGGGGGCAAACACCACCTTGCCCATCTATGTCTTCTCTTCGATCCGCCGGGGGGTAACGCCAGAGATCAACGCGATCGGCACTATGGTTCTAACCTTGTCCCTGATTTTGCTGATCACAGCGCAGGGCGTCTTGCAGCGCAAACGCAAGCAATAACGGCGCTTTTTCCTGGTAAATCTGATGGGCCCCGCCCACCCTCTGATGGGGCAGCCCTGCTTTTCGGTCACACGTACCATCGTGTCGATGTCCCAGCGCATATTCTGAAGCATCGCGGCTATCCGTGATTCTTGTGTTGACTTTGATCTGCCCGGCCCATATCACGCCCCAATGTTAGAAAGCCCCAATAGCTCAGCTGGTAGAGCAATTGCTTCGTAAGTAATGGGTCGGCGGTTCGAGTCCGTCTTGGGGCACCAGAATATAAAAAAGCTGTTCAATCCGAAGGGATTGTGTGGCTTTTTTCCGGAGATCGCCACTTTTATTCCCTTTTGCACGCGCGCGGGGATGTTTGCTGTGCTGTAAGCAAGACCGCATGTCGTTGTTGATTGGCACCGATAGACTGGATCGCTTGACGGTGCTGGCGCGTGGCAGAGAGTTTGCCTGCGGGTGTAGCGTAAGCGGTGCGTTAGCACCTTTTGGCTTTCAGCACGACGGCTTGTGGAAGGCCCAAGGCATGAGGTCGTCGATGCGCGACGCGGGTTGGCGATGGTGGTCAGGGTTTCGCGCGAATAATCTAAGGGATCGACGCCGTTCTGTTTTCAGGTTTCAATCACTGGGGCCGTGCGCGCCCAAGTTCGACCGCCCTCGTCATGGCCTGCACACAGTGCGTTTTTGCGGTTCACCGTGATGGGGGGATGGTGTTTTCGGCCGGGTTTGTGTCCATCTCGACACGGCCATCAATCAGGAAGATTTGCAAACCATCCCAGTGCCGGTGGATGTAGCTGACCACGACCACCACGAAGGACGACTGCAAACCGTGTCACACAGGCGCGCCGAGGATCAGCAATGGCTGTTGTTCTGGGTCCCGTCTGGCATGACAGTCTTGCAAAAGATCGCCCCTTCAAGTTGGGTGTCCGTCATGTCCGCGCCGGACAGATCAGCCGCCAGAAGCGAAGCCCAACGCAGATCAGCTCCGTGAAGATTGGCGCCGACCAATTTTGCGCTTTCAAGGTTTGCACCAAATAGATTTGCACCGCTCAAATCTGCTTTGCTCAGATCGGACCCAACCAGGTTCGGCGCGCCGGCAAGTTCGGCTTCATACACATTGGCCCAGCGCAGGTCGCTGCCGCCAAGAGCGCAGGCGACGCATATCCCAGTTGCCTTGAGCGCCTTCATTTCGTCCAAGTCTTCGGCACCAGCAGCCAGCGGAGTCAAGAGGACAAGGCCAGCGATCAAAACATAGTTCATGTCTGCGTTTCCTGTCAGTGGGCTTTGCCGCGAATGGTTAAGTCGTGGAAATCGTGGCATTCTCAGTGTAGATGTCGCCCGATGTATCGGTCCACTCAAAGGTAACTTCTGTAGGGCCCTCGATTT
>CAXNKP010000101.1:0-7288 GCA_964202815.1 Stagnihabitans sp.
CAGGAAATCTAAAATCGCCCCTGCATATTTGGTATTGCCCGCCAGCCAATTGTCAAAATGGTCGCGCACCGCGCCTTCGACGTATTTTACCGCCTCTTCGGTGGCCAAGCGGTCTTTGGTCTGCCCCACAAATTGCGGCTCTCGGATAAAGCATGACACAAGGGCGCAGCCCCCCGCTGTCAGATCATCGCGGGTGATCAATTCTGTCTTGCGGTGTTTGATCAATTCGCCGTAAGCGCGGATGCCTTTTAGCACCGCATTCCAAAACCCCGTCTCATGCGTGCCGCCTTCGGGCGTCGGAACCGTATTGCAATAAGATTGAATGAACCCGTCGCGCGCCGGTGTCCAATTGATCGCCCATTCCACTGACCCGGGCACCCCGAACTTGGCCTGAAACCCCACCTTTCCGGCAAAGGGCTTGTCGGCATAGGTTGTGGTTTTTTCCAATGTATCGGCCAAATAATCCGCCAAGCCGCCGGGAAAGTGAAACACCGCCTCTGTCGGTGTGTCGCCATCGGGGATAGCGGTTTTCCAGCGGATTTCCACACCTGAAAACAGGTAGGCTTTGGATCGCACCATCCGCATCAAACGGCCTGGTCGAAACTGCTGGCTGCCAAAAATCTGCGCATCGGGGTGGAATGTTACCCAAGTGCCGCGCCGATTGGCCACGGGCCCCACCTTGCGAATGGGGGCCAAGGGTTTGCCGCGCGAAAAGCTTTGGGTGTACAGCTCTTTGTTCAGCGCCACTTCCACATCCATCCGGTCTGACAGGGCGTTCACCACCGAAGACCCCACGCCGTGCAAGCCCCCCGATGTCTCATAGGCCTTGCCGCCAAACTTGCCGCCGGAATGCAGCGTGCACAAAATCACCTCGAGTGCGGATTTGTCGGGAAACTTCGGGTGCGGGTCGACCGGAATGCCCCGCCCGTTGTCGCGCACGGTCAGCGACCCGTCGGCATGCAATTCCACCTCGATGCGCGTGGCATGGCCTGCGACCGCCTCGTCCATGGCATTGTCGATGATTTCGGCGGCCAAGTGGTGATATGCCCGCTCGTCAATCCCGCCGATATACATCCCCGGCCGCAGGCGCACCGCCTCTAGCGGTTCCAGCACCTCGATCGACGAGGCGTTGTAGGTATCGGTCGTGTTGGTCAAAAGGTCTGACATTTGGGGCCTGTTGTGATTGGCCGCCATTAGATACCGCCAAGGGGGCAGGGCGCAAGGGCTGGCCTTGGGCGGCGGCTTAAGGCAAGGTGCGCCCAAATCATGGAGGGTTTGATGCGGGTACTTTTTACAGGCGGTTCGGGCAAAGCGGGCAAACATGTGGTGGCTTATCTGGCAACCCAAGGGCACAGGGTGCTGAACGTTGATAAGGTGCCGCTGCGCCATCCCGGTGTGGCCGATCTGGTGGCCGATATCACCGACAGCGGGCAGATGTTCAACGCGATGACCGCCTACACCAGCGGCGACGAACTGGAGGACGGCCTAGGCCACCGCCCCTTTGACGCCGTGGTGCATTTTGCGGCTATTCCGGCCTTAATGCTGGCACCCGACAATGAAACCTACTGCGTTAATGTGATGGGCACCTACAACGTGCTGGAAGCGGCGCTGAAATCGGGCATCCGCAAGGTGATCATCGCCTCGTCCGAAACCACCTACGGTGTGTGTTTCAGCGATGGCCAGACCGACCCCGCCTATCTGCCGTTGGACGAAGCCTATCCGATCAACCCGATGGACAGCTATGGCATGTCCAAAAAGGTCAACGAGGTGACAGCCGAGGCCTTTCAACGCCGCACCGACGCGGATGTCTATTCCTTGCGCATCGGCAACGTGATGGAGCCGCAAGACTACGCCCGCTTCCCCGATTTTGCCAAAGATCCGGGGTCACGCCGCCGCATCACCTTTAGCTATATCGATGCCCGCGATTTGGGGCAGATTGTCGATCTGGCGTTGAAAAAAGACGGGCTTGGCTACCAAGTTTTCAATGCGGTCAACGATACGAATTCCGTTCCCCAGCCCAATGCCGAACTTTTGGCGCAGTTCTTCCCCAAAGTGCCCCTGACCCGCCCGGTCGCCCCGAACGAAAGCCTGCTTTCTAACCAAAAAATCCGTGAGGTCTTGGGCTTTAAAGAGCAGCACAACTGGCGCAGTTACGTCCCCGCTGCGCATTAACCCACTACCCCCCGCACCCCCCATTCATCTTGGCGCAAATACGCCACAGGGGTGCGGAGGGTGAAACCCCCGCTTTGCGGCGTGGGCTTGCTGGGCCCCCGTGCAGCGGATAGAAGGCGCCATGGCCCAGACGTACCTTTCCCATTCCCGCGCGATCTTGGCGCTGGGACTGCCAATCATCGGCTCGCATCTGGCGGGGGTGATGCTTCATGTCACCGACACGGTCCTGATGGGCCGCTACGGTGTCGTAGAGTTGGCGGCAGTCACTTTGGCCGGATCATGCTTTTTCATCATCTTCATCCTTGGCTCTGGCTTTGCCCAAGCCTTGTTGCCCTTGGTCGCCGTCGCTGTTGGCAAGGGCGACGAGACCGAAGTGCGCCGCGATGCGCGTATGGCGCTGTGGCTCTCACTGGGATTTGGCCTTGGCGTTTATCCCGTCTTCTGGACCTCGGGCGCATGGCTTTTGACCTTGGGCCAAGAGCCGGAGGTGGCCCGCCTTGCCCATGACTTTTTGCGCATTGCGGGCCTGGGCATGGTGCCTGCGTTGTTGGTGATGGCGCTGAAATCCTATCTGTCGGCTTTAGGGCGCACGCAAGTGGTGCTTTGGGTCACGCTGGCGGCGGTTCTGGTCAATTTGGCCTTGGGCTGGATGCTGATCTTCGGCAATTGGGGCGCGCCCGAACTGGGCGTGCGCGGCGCGGCCTTGGCAACATTGGTGGTGCAATGGGTCACCTTTGTGATCATGGCGGTTTACGCCCAGTTTCAACTCGACCTGCGGCGCTTTGGCCTCTTCACCCGCTTTTGGCGGATGGATAAAGCCGCCCTTGGCCGGGTGGTGCGACTGGGCTGGCCGATTGGCATGACGGGACTTGCCGAAACCGGCTTGTTCGCTGGGGCGTCGTTGATGATGGGCTGGGTGGGCACCGTGGCGCTGGCGGCGCACGGCATTGCCATGCAGGTTGCGTCTTTGGCGTTCATGCTGCACCTTGGCCTGTCCAACGCCGCCACTGTTCTGGCGGGCCGTGCCTCGGGGGCGGGCGATGTGCGGGCTTTGCGGCAGATTGCCCTTGTGGCCATCGGCCAGTCGTTGGTTTTGTGTGCCCTTGGGATCGCGCTGTTCTTGGACACAAGCCAACCTGAATCGCCGCAGATCTTGGCCCTTGGCATCCGCCTTTTGGCCTTGGCGGCCTTGTTCCAGCTGGGCGACGCGATGCAGGTCATGGCGCTGGGTCTTTTGCGCGCCATCCGCGATACGCGCGTGCCGATGTGGGCGGCGGCCTTCAGTTATTGGGGCGTGGGCATTCCGGCCAGCACGCTTTTGGGTTTTTACTTCGGCTTGGGGGCAGAGGGCATATGGCTTGGCCTTTGCATCGGCCTGCTTTTTGCCTCGGTAAGCCTGATGGCCCGTTTCTGGGCCCGCGCCCCACGCGTTTAAACGCGCTCTGCCATCATTCCATTCAAAGATGGGCGCGTCTGGCGACGCGCCCTATCCTTTTCATATCCTTAAGATATTTGGCTCCGGCGGTAGGGATCGAACCTACGGCCAGCTGATTAACAGTCAGCTGCTCTACCGCTGAGCTACGCCGGAACATAGGGCGGTCTATAGCAAGTGCGTTTGGGGCCGGCAAGGGGAAATGGCGGGAAAAGTAATGGCGTGTCAAAAGACAGGGCGGGGGCGTTCGGGCTTAGACAAGCGCAAAGCTGGCGCGGCCAAGCGGGCCAGTGCCGATGCGGGCCACTTTGGCGCGGGCCTGCAGGTCTATCAGATGGGCCAGCACATTGCGCATGGCAGCCCCGCGCAGGCTCGGGGCAAGGTCGGTGTAGATGAGTGCCGTAAGCCACTCGGCCGTGGCAGGGCCTGCGACGAGCCCCGCAAGCACCGCCGCCTCGCGCCCCTGTCTGTGGGCGATCAGTGTGGCCAGTCGGGATGCGGGGTCTTCGACAGGCTCGCCATGTCCGGGCAAAAACCTGCGCCAGCGCCGATCTGCCAGCTTGTGCAAAGAGGCCATATAGGCCCCCATATCTCCATCCGGCGGTGAGACGAGGGAGGTTGACCATCCCATCACGTGGTCACCCGACAAAAGCCACTCGCCCAAGGCCAGACACACATGGTTGCTCATATGGCCGGGGGTATGAATGACCTCGATCACAAAACCGCTCAGCGCCAGGATTTGTCCATCCTGCAGGCACAGGTCGGGGGCAAAGCCCGTATCGCGGCCTTCGGTGCCTGCGATCCCCTCAACCTCAAGCGCTTGCATCTGTGCGGTCATGCCGGCGCGGGCATCGCCAAAGGCCATGACGGGGGCTTTTGTAAGGCGGCTTAAGCGCGGGGCAAGGGCGCTATGGTCCTGATGGGCATGGGTCACAATAATCGCCTGGACCTCGTGGCCGCCAAGGGCTGCCAGAATGGCGGCCAGATGGGCTGGCGTGTCAGGGCCAGGATCGACGATGGTTTTTGGCCCTTGGCCCAGAATGTAGGTATTGGTCCCAAGCCCGGTAAAGGGCCCGGGATTGTCAGCGCGCAGGGTGAAAACGGGCAGGGTGCAAACGGGCAGGGGCATGATCAACCGCAAATGGGCAAGGTGAACCTAGCATCGCGCTGTATGCTGGCAGGCTCAAGACCCGATCACCTCAAAATGGCTCTTTCCATCCGCCCTGCGGCGCGGTTAGGCTTGGCGCATGGCATTCACCGTGAAATCTTATGTCCCGCGCAGCGTTTACGGACGGGCGGCGCTGATCCTGATCTTGCCGGTGGTTTTCGTGCAAGTGGTGGTGTCGGTCATCTTCATTCAGCGCCATTTTGACGGCGTCACCCGGCAAATGTCACGCAGCACGGGGCTGGAGGTTGTGTTGCTTTTGTCGCAGATCGATAGAGCACAAGATCTGTCGCAAGCCCAAAGCCGGGCGGCGGCTTTGGCGGCCGATTTGAAGTTCACCGTGACCCTGCCTGCGCCCCAAACCGTGCCCCCTGCCGATCTGCGCGCTATTTGGGATCTTTCGGGGCGTGAGGTGGGGTCGATCTTGCACGCGGCCCTGCCGCAGGTTCTTGCGGTGGATCTGAAAACCGATCCGCGCACTGTGCAAATCTGGGTTCAGACTCGTTTTGGGCTGATGCGTCTGGAGATGTCGCGTTTGCGGGTCTCTGCCAGCAATCCCCATCAGCTTTTGGTGATCATGGCCTTGGCATCCATCTTGATGACGGGCGTGGCCTTTGCCTTCTTGCGCAACCAACTGGTCCCCATCACCCGCATGGCTGCGGCAGCCGAGGCATTTGGCCGTGGTCAAAACCTGCCCTACAAACCCCGCGGTGCGGTGGAGGTGCGGGCGGCGGGCATGGCCTTCTTGGACATGCGCGCGCGGATCGAACGGCAGATTGAACAGCGCACGCTAATGCTGTCGGGCGTCAGCCACGACCTGCGCGGCCCTTTGACGCGCATGAAACTGGGCCTGTCTTTAATGGATCAAACCCAAGATACAGCGGCACTTTTGGACGATGTGGAAGAAATGCAGCGCTTGGTAGAAGAATTTCTGGCCTTTGCGCGGGGCGATGCGCAAGAAGAGACGGTTCTGGTCGATCTGGCTGATCTGGTGGCGCAGGTGCTGGCCAAAACCCGGCGTGGCGGTCAGGCTTTGTCCTTGGGCCCGTGCCAAGGCCAAGGCCAGGTGCGCTTGCGCCCGCAAGCCGTGACCCGCGCCCTGGACAATCTGATTGGCAACGCCCTGCGCTATGGCACTCAGGCGCGGCTGTCTTATCACCTGACGGACCGCTCCGTGCGCTTGGTCGTTGAAGACAACGGCCCCGGTATTCCTGCGGCCCGCACAGAAGAGGCGCTGCGCCCGTTTACCCGCCTCGATGCTGCGCGCGACCCCAATCATGGCGGCGGCGTGGGGCTTGGCCTGTCGATTGCGGCCGACATCGCGCGCTCGCATGGCGGGGTGTTGCGCCTGGGCCAAAGCGCAGATTTGGGTGGGTTGATGGCAGAACTGGTCTTGGCGCGGTAGTCTTGCGGCACCACGAACAGGCTGATACAGGATAAAGCTGATGAAAACTCTGGGGAATTGACCTTGCCCACGCCCCGTTCAGATGCTGCACGCCTTGTCGTGCAATCGCTCTCGCGGTTATACGGCGGTCAACGGGTGGTCTGTGACCTGTCGCTGGTGGTCGAGGCGGGGCAAGTCACCTGTCTGCTGGGTCCTTCGGGGTGTGGCAAGTCCACAACCTTGCGGATGATCGCTGGGGTCGAGACGCCCGATGAGGGCCGCATCCTGATCGACGGGGTCGAGGTTTTCGGCCCCGCCACGAACACCCCGCCCGAGGCGCGCGGCGTGGGTCTGATGTTTCAAGACTTTGCCCTTTTCCCGCATCTGACTGTGGCGGGCAACGTGGCTTTTGGCTTGCGGCGCGATGTGCCACAGCGTGCGATGCGGGTGGACGGCTTGCTGGAAAAGGTCAATCTGACAGGCTTTGGCAACAAGCACCCCCATCAACTGTCCGGCGGCGAGCAACAACGCGTGGCGCTTGCCCGCGCCTTAGCCCCGCGCCCGCGGGTCATGCTGATGGATGAACCCTTCTCGGGCCTTGACAACCGCCTGCGCGACGGCATCCGCGATGCCACGCTGGACCTGTTGAAAGAAGAAGGTGCTGCCGTTCTTCTGGTGACGCATGAACCCAACGAGGCCATGCGCATGGCCGATGAAATAGCGCTGATGCGTGCAGGTCTGATCGTGCAAAAAGGCGCGCCCTATAATCTATACAACGCCCCCATCGACCGCGCAGCGGCCGCTTTCTTTAGCGATGTCAACGTCATAAGCGGCACATCTCGCGGGGCCCTCACGCAAACGCCCTTTGGGGCCTTTCTAACGCCGGGCCATGCGGACGGGGCGCCCGTTCATATCGTCATCCGCCCACAACATCTGAAGATTGACTTTGACCGCGCCGGACGCGGCCCAAATCCCACACCCCAAGACGGCACCGCCGCGCGCGGCACGGTGACGCGCGCACGCTTTTTGGGCTACGAAAGCCTTGTGGAATTCAAGATGGATTTTGATGGCTCTGCGCTGACCACCGCTGTTCCCGGCGTGTTCCTGCCCAAAGCGGGCACTCCTCTTTGGTTGA
>CAXNKP010000102.1:0-7206 GCA_964202815.1 Stagnihabitans sp.
GCCAAGCCCAGTTTGCCGGCAAAGGCCCAGATACCAAACGCCAAAGAGGCTTGCAGCCCGGCCCGCGTTAGGGCCACCGAAAACATCGCGGGCAGCAAAACCGTGTCTGCCCCCAGGGCTGCGCCTGAAGCCGCGCAGATCACGGCAAATGGCACAAGGTCACCCGGCACCAAAAAGGCCGATCCGGCAAAGCAGGCGATCGCCAAGGGCATGGCGATCAGCAGCGTCGCTTTGGGCCCGATCCGCCGGCTTATGCGCAGCCACACCGGCACACTCAAGCCAGCACAGAGAAAGAATAGCGTCAGCAGCAGCCCCGCCTTGCCGGGCAGGAGCAGTCTGTCTTCAACAAAGAACAAAAACAGGGTGGATGTCAGCGCCACCGGAAGGCTGTTCACCAAGGCCAAAGCCAATAACCGCAAGGCCCCCGCTTTCCCAAGACCCGCCAAAGACAGCGCCCCGCCCAGAATCACCGGCCTGCGCCAAAGCGGCCGCGTCATGATCGCGGCAAACAAAGCCAACAGCCCCAGCACGATGCCAAAGGCCGGATAGCCCTGAGCGCTTGCGCCAAGCGCCACCAAAACGGCTGGCGCAATAGATGCCAGTATCACGCCCGCCAACACCCCCCCCTCACGATAAGCGGCGAGCGTCATCAACGAGTCGGGCTCTGGCCTTAGGGCCAATGTGGCACTGCGCCCGTACAATAGGATTGAGCCCAAGCTGTATGCCAAAAAAACCCCGACGAGAACCACCATGATCTTTGCGGTCAAATAGGGGCCCGGCGTTAACGAGAAAAGCACGGGGTATCCAACCGCCAGCCCCACCGCTGCTGACATCGCAAAGGCTGATTGTGCCTTTGGCCACCGGTCAATCGCCCAACCTATCAGCGGGTCCTGAACGAGATCGATCAGGCGAATTACAAGCAAAATCAGGCCAATAGTGCCCAATCCCATCCCAAGACCAACCGAAGCAAACTGTGGCAAGTGGATGTAAAGTGGAATGCCTGTGGCTGCCAGCATCATGGCGTAAAGGCTGACACGGGGGTAATGCATGACGTCTCCAGTGCGGTCGCGACCCATGTTGGATCATGTTACAAGGTGAGGCGCGCGACCTGAACCTGCAAGGGGCATTAGCGCCCTGTTCGACCTGAAGGTTGTCCTAGACAGTCCTGAAAATTCCCCTTAGGATAGTCAGAAAATGTTAAGTAAGATCTTAGGGTGAAAGAAAGCGAGATTATGGCACTTCCGATGCAGAACTTTAGACCAGATCGAACTGACAAAACGCACCGCGGGGCTGCCTTTTTTGGTTGCACAAGAGGTCAAAGGTGGCCAGTGCTGCGATAAACAGGTTTTTCGCCAAGGAAATTTTATGGGGCTGCACGCAAGATGCATCTTTGACGGTGTTTTTACCCTAGGCAGGGCAAACGGGTTGGGTCGATGGGTAGCCCCTATTGGCAAATCAAAGGCAAGAAAAATGGAAAAATTTTAACTAAGTGGCTGTGTTCGGAAAATAGTTTTGTTTTTCTATGGCTGTGTGACCGAAATTGCTCTTGATGCGATCAGGTCGTTGCCAATTGCCATCGTCGAGCCAAATACAGTACGCATGCAAAAAAGACACAGTTGCGGGATGATTAGTAGATTGAGGATATCATGAAAATTTTGTTAGCAGACGATCAAGAATTGGTCCGCGATACCATTGCTGCTTTCTTGCGGCAAGAAGACGGACTAACGGTAGAAGTTGCACGTGATTTCCACACCGCCCTAGAGCTTGTTCGCAGCTTGGGCGCGTTCGATCTGGTGCTGTTAGACTATACGATGCCTGGCATGAATGGTTTGTCTGGCCTGGCCATAATGAAAAAGCAGCAAGGTACGAAGCCAGTTGCCATTATATCTGGCACCGCCCCACGTTCAATTGCCGAACAGGCTTTGTCAGAAGGGGCCGCAGGGTTTCGGCCCAAGTCTATGTCGACCCGTTCCCTGTTGGCCGCCGTCCGCTTTATGGCGGCAGGAGAGATCTACGCTCCGATCAGTTTGATGACAGACCGCGACACCCAGCCAATCGCGGTGGCAGGCGCTCAACTAACCTCACGTGAACTGGATGTTCTCAAACGTCTGTGCCGGGGCTTGGCAAACAAGGAAATCGCCCGCGAACTTGATCTGCAAGAGGTCACCGTAAAACTGCACATCAAAACGCTGTACCGCAAGATCGCCGCCAAAAATCGCACCCATGCTGCAATGATCGCGAAAGAGGCGGGGCTTTACTAAGCCTGTATCTTGGGATATTTTTTATATCCCAAGAAGTATATGCCTATCCTTATGAGGCGTGCAGCGCCCCAGAAGATTGTGCTAAGGTTGTCGAGGTAGGAGTTTTCAGGGAAGTTTGAAATGTATCGTTTTTTCAGCCTCATCGTTTTGCTTTTGTCGTGTCTGTCTGTGCCAACCCTCTCGCCCGCTTATGCCCAACCCGTCGCCTTTGCGCCGCCTTTGGGCATCCCGATTGTAACCGTGAGTGGCGCGATCACGGCCACGAACGCGGCGGATGGATTGGTTTTGGATTTAGACCAACTGAGAACCCTGCCGCAGCATAGGTTTACGACCTCTACACCTTGGACAGAGGCTAAAGTGACGTTTCAGGGTGTTCTGCTTAAAGATTTAATCGCGGCTGTCGGGGCCTCTGGTACAACCGTGACACTCATGGCTTTGGATGATTATACCAACTCGATCCCCATCACGGACGCCAAGGATGACGGTCCCATGTTGGCATTTTTGATGGATGACAAAACGATATCTGTTCGTGACAAGGGGCCACTTTGGTTGATATACCCTTTCGATGATAATGCAGCGTATCGAAGCGAAGAAACTTACGCTCAATCAGTCTGGCAGATCAAACGGATAAATTTTGGAAATTAACCCCAAAGCCCAGCCCCAAGCCAAGGGTCTGAGACCGCCCTTCTCTGGCATAGTCCTGGAATGGTCGAAAATCGTGCAGTGGTCAAAGCCCGCGATGATCGCCTTGGCCTCTGTATCGACCTGTGTCGTCGCCATCCTTTGGTTTCGGCTACAATCAGAGATGCTGACGTATCGGCAAGAGGCGATCGATAATATCCATTTTAACGTAGCCCAGATTGAATTGGACCTTGTCCGATTTCAGGCCGAGGTGGAAATTATGGCGCTGCAGCCAGCCGAACCTTTGAGTGAATTGCGCCTGCGTTTTGATCTGCTTTACAGCCGCTTTCAGTCAATCTTGAAAGGCAAGATGTTCGTCGCGCTCGACAGAGGTGATATTGTAGACAAATTGACCTGGAGGGTGGAAAAATACCTGAACGATACAACCCCTCTGATTGACTCGCCTGATCCTGAATTGCGGGCGGCGCTTTCCCAGATCGACGACGATTCCAAAAAGTTGCGCCTAGAGTTGCGCGTGCTGATCATCCAGTTGATAACGCGCTATTCCGCCATGGCAGACGAACGCCGCGAAGCCTTCAGCAGCTTGGTTCAGCGTGCCGCCTGGGCGGGGGCAATTGTCATTATGTCATTGGCGATGCTGTCGGCGCTGGTGCTTTGGCTTAATCGCAAGGCCGTGCGCTTGGCCTGTCAAACCGTGCGCCTATCTTCACGTTTTGCGGCCACGGTTGAAACATCATTGGACGCAATCATTGTGTCCGATGAGCAAGGTAAAGTATTGGATTTCAACAATTCCGCAGCCACTAATTTCGGCTACAGCCCGAAAGAGGCGATCGGTTCCGATCTTGCAGATTTAATCCTGCCGCCCCTGTCGCGCGCGCTTTACACAGACATGATGTCGCGCATAAATCGGGACGGCATGGACCATGATGCAAACTCTGGCCGATTGCAGATGACAGGCATGCGCAAAGGAGGACAAGAGTTTCCCTTGGAACTGGCCGTGGCAAGCCATAATACAGCAGCAGGCATGATTTTCATCGCCTTTCTGCGTGACATTTCCGACCGTGTCCAAGCCGAGGCTTCTTTGGTTCAGGCCCGAGATGTGGCTATGGCGGCAGAGAAAACAAAGACCAACTTCATGGCCGTGATGAGCCATGAAATGCGCACTCCCTTGAACGGCGTGATGGCGGCGCTTGAAATCGCCTCGGGCATGGCGGTCAACGACAAGCAGGTGCGCTTTTTGAATCTGGCGCAATCCTCGGCCCGCCAGTTGTTGCGGCACGCCAATGATGTCTTGGACATCTCAAAGGTTGAGGCGGGTCAAATGCACCTGTTGGACGAAGAATTCGATATGATGGCCTTGGTCCAGGATCTTGTCGCAGGCTTGCAGCCACTGGCCACCCAAAAGGGAACCGAGATGATCGTCAAGCCCTTGGGGGCTATGCCGCGCCTAGTGGGCGATTATTTCCGTATCAGTCAGATTTTGCAGAACTTTATGACCAATGCCTTGAAGTTCACAGAGAACGGCAAGATCACCATCGAGATCGAGACGCAGCGCCGCAAAGATGCGTTGCTGGAGGTGGAAGTGCGCGTGATAGATACCGGCGTCGGAATCGCCGAAAGTGATCAGGCGCGGATCTTTGAAGATTTTGTGATGTTGGATCAGTCGTTTGTGCGAACCAGTGACGGAACAGGTCTTGGGCTGGCCATCGCGCGCAGGCTGGCACAAGCGATGGGCGGCGAGGTTGGGGTTGAAAGCGAGTTGGGCGAGGGCAGTTGTTTTTGGATGCGCTTGCCCTTGGCCGTAGGCGAAATGCTCTCTCAAACCGAGGATCCCAAGGCTGCGTCTGCCCTTAGCATTGATCTTTTGGATATCTTGGTGGTCGAAGACAACGCCACCAACCGGATCGTTTTGGAAGAAATGCTTCAGCAGATGGGCCACCGTGTGACCATGGCCGTAGATGGCCGCCAAGGCATGGAGGTGGCGCGGGCCTATGCGTTTGATGTTATCTTGATGGACATTTCCATGCCCGTGATGGACGGACTGACGGCCACCACGATGATCCGCGCCGAGGGCCTGTCAATGCACAGCCGCATTCTGGCCGTGACCGCCCATTCCATGCCCACCGACCTGGAGCGGTTTAAGAACGCTGGGATGGATGGTTGCCTGACCAAGCCGATATCCTTTGGCAAACTTGCTGAAGTCTTGCTCGGCGATGGCCTGGATGAACCAGAGCCGCAGGCCAAGCCAAAGGCCCTTAACCCCGCCCGCATTGACGATCTGCGCGAAGGTTTGGGCCCCACAGGCTTGGTCCGCATGATCACACGCTTTCGCGCCGATTTCCCGGACTTTCAGGCGCGGCTCTTGGCCGCCTGTGCCCCCGGCAAGTTGGCCGATCTGATGCCTATCTGCCACGAAGGGGCCGGCGTTTGCGCCATGATCGGCGCGCCTGCCCTGCAGCAGCTTTACGCCAAGGCTGAAGCGTTGTGCCGGGACGGCGATGAAATCAAAGCTGCGGCATTGATCATGGCACGGGGTGAAGCCTTGTGGGCTGAGGCAGAGGCCGCCATTTCGGCTTTGGACCTTCCCAGCTGAAAGACCTTAGAAGGCGCCTTGGTCAAGGATGGGCACGCTGCAAAATGCATCGCGCAGGGCTGTAAGAACCTTTGCAATCTCTGGCGCTGCGATCGAATAGAGCACGGTTTTCCCGCACCGTTCCGTTCGCACCAATCCCTCGGCCCGCAGCCGCATCAACTGTTGCGACACGGCTGGCTGCGACGCTCCCAGCGCCTGGGTCAAGGCCCCCACACTTTGCGCACCGTCGATCATGTGACACAGCAATTCCAAACGCCCCTCGTGCGCCAGGACCTTTAAAAAGGTTACCGCACGCTGCAAGGCCTGTGGTTGGCCGTTTGGATCAAAGCGGATGACGGCAGTTTGCATGAGGAACCCATCTTGAGCGGTACGAAAAAGTTTACATTCCGTTAAGTAAATATGAAAGGGGAAATTTAGATTGATCGGCAAACTAGGCCGGCTTGCATGGCTTGGCGGCCGAATATCCCCTCGACACGTTCGGTTTCAAAGGTCATGTTGCCATTTCAAACCGCTTTAAATCCGCCGCGCTTAGGATAGTCCATGACCAAGCCCCACGTGCTGCAAATGGGATCGTATCCCGAATGGGACCAATTCCCGCTAGAGGCCGCCTACCATCTGCATGCCTATCATGCGGCGGCTGACAAGGCAGTTTTTTTAGCAGAAGTAGGGCCAAAAATCCGCGCCATTGCCACCAATGGTGGGGCAGGGGCGGGGCCTGCGGTGATTGCGGCTTGCCCCAATCTGGAAGTGATCAGCATCTACGGCGTGGGCTATGATGCGGTGGATATGGCTGCTTGCAAAGCGCGTGGCATCCGCGTGACGAACACGCCCGATGTGCTGACCGATGACTGCGCCGATCTGGCGGTGGGCATGGTTCTCGCCCTGGCGCGGGGCATCGTGCCTGCCGCAGCCTTTGCCCGCGCCGCTTGGACCAAGGGCAGCTTTCCTTTGCAGCGCCGCGTGACGGGGATGAAGGCTGGCATCGTGGGCCTTGGCCGCATTGGCCTGCAAGTGGCCAAGCGGTTGCAGGGCTTTGACATGGACATCGCCTATTGTGGCCGCAGCCCTAGGGATGTGCCCTATACCTATTTCGCGGACCCCGTTGCTTTGGCCGCGCGGTCTGATGTGGTGATCGTCACTGCTTTGGCCAATGCGCAAACCCGTCACATCGTTAACGCGCAGGTATTGCAGGCTTTGGGGCCAAAGGGACTGCTTGTGAATATTTCGCGCGCGTCCAACATCGACGAAGAGGCGTTGCTGAACGCTCTGGAAACCGGCGCCTTAGGGGGGGCCGCCTTGGATGTGTTTGAGGGCGAACCCCATCTGAACCCGCGCTTTCTGGCACTGTCCAATGTGCTTTTGCAACCCCACCACGCCTCTGGCACGGTGGAAACGCGTCGCGCTATGGGGCAACTGATGCGCGACAATCTGACGGCGCATTTTGCGGGCCAAGCCCTGCTGACGCCGGTGGCCTAGCGCAAAGCACAGTAACAAAGGCCAAGTTCAGCATCTCGACATCGCCGTTTCAGCGCCGCATGATCGGGCTGCAACAAAGGGTAGGACGATGCGCAACGGTGGGCAAATATTGGTAGAAAGCCTTGTGGCGCTTGGGGCCAAAAAGGCTTTTGGCGTGCCGGGCGAAAGCTATCTGGCTGTCTTGGATGCCATGCACGACACGGTGGGCCGGTTTGACTATATCTTGTGCCGCAA
>CAXNKP010000103.1:0-7133 GCA_964202815.1 Stagnihabitans sp.
TCGGCAGTAAAGGCGGTGATATTGGCCAAACCCATCGCGGAAAAGATTGGCCTCGCCTCCTCCACCAAGGCGCGGTGCCGGTCGATCGTATAGACCCTGCGGCACAAAAGGCTCAAGATCGCGGCTTGATAGCCAGATCCCGTGCCCACCTCCATCACCTTGTCGCGCACCTGAAGATTGAGCGCTTGGGTCATCTGCCCCACAACTGAGGGTTGCGAGATGCTTTGCCCGCAGGAAATTGGCAAAGGCAGATCGTCATAAGCGCGGCTGGCAAAAACGCCGCGCACAAAAGCGCCGCGGTCCACCCGCTCCATCGCCGCCAGCACGCGCGCATCCGTCACACCGTTTGCGCGCAGGGTTTCCATCAGTCGCCGGCGCAGCGGTGCGGCGGGGTCTGGCGCTGGCAGGGCTTGGCCGGTCATGCGAGGGCTGCAGCAAGCTCTGCCAAACGGTCATGCGCCGTCAGATCGGCGCGCAAGGGTGTGACCGAGATATACCCTTCGACATTAACCGTCACATCAGACCCGGGCAGCGTGGCGCGGCCCTGCTCGCCCCCCTTGATCCACAAAAACTGCCGCCCCGAGGGGGAAAGATGCGGTTCTAGCGAAAAAGCGGAGTAGCGGCGAAAGCCTTGGTTGGCGACCTTGGTGCCTTTGACCTCTGCTGCCGGCAAAGGCGGGAAATTCACGTTGTAAAACAGGCGATAATCGGCCTCGTCCCACAGGCCCTTGTCCAGCAGGCGTTGGATCAGCCCTGTGCCATGGATCACCGCAGCTTCGAATGGGTCGTCAAGTTTGGCGTTCATTGGGCCAAAGAACTGCGACAAAGCGACAGATTTGATGCCCTGCAAGGCGGCTTCCATCGCCCCCCCGATCGTGCCCGAATACAGCACATTCTCGCCCGCATTATTGCCCCGGTTAACCCCCGACAGCACCAGATCGGGCTTGTTGTCCTTCATCACATGATACAGCCCCGCCAGCACGCAATCGGCCGGCGAACCCTCGGCCGCAAAGCGGCGTGGCCCCAGTTGGGCGATCATCGTGGGATGGGTATAGCTGATGCAATGGCCCACGCCCGACTGCTCGAAAGCCGGGGCCACCACCCAAACCTCGCCCTTGGGTCCGGCCAAAGCTTGGGCGATCTGTTCCAGCACGGCCAAGCCGGGTGCGTTGATACCGTCGTCATTTGTGATGAGAATGCGCATGAAATCCCCTTTGGTCTTTGATAGACGAGGGGGGCCATAAGGGCAACAGGCCCCCTTGGGATGCGGGCTTTTGTCAAACAAAAACACCCCTGCAAGACTGGCCGCATTTTGCGCATATTGTTTCGGCTGAGTGTGGACGCAGGAACGTCACTTTTGCCGGGCTGCGGGGCTGTGTCTGGCCTAACCCTTTACCCACCAGTCACCCTTTAAGACCCTGTCGAAACTAAAAAAAGGGCAGGCGTTTGCCTGCCCTTTCGCGGTGATTTCGCGTTGAAATTAGAACGAGAAGTTCAGGCCAACATCCATCGCGCTTACCGATGCGGTTGTGTCACCGTCTAGTGCTTCAAGCTGAGCCCAGCCGGCCTTCAACTTTGCGCCACCACCCAAGTCGTAGCTAACGCCAACGCCCATACGGCCTACCGACACATCCAGGTCGCCCAGATCATCAGAGGTGACATTGGTGCTGATCGTATAGGCTGTCAGGGTTATGGCATCGATCTTGTGATCAACGGACACGCCCATCGAAACGGCCGAGCCCAAGTCAACGTCTGCATCTTCAAAGGTCACGTTGGCCGACTTATTCTGATAAATCGCTTTAAACGTGGTATCGCCCATCGCGTAGGTGACTGCTGCGGTCACATCGGTGATCGTGCCAGTTGCACCATCGCGCGGCCCGGCAGTTACTTCGATGCTGTTCGAACCGTAGCCAGCCGCAAGTGTCACGGCGCCAGCAGTATACGAAACACCCAGGCCATAGGCTTGGTGGATACCCGCGTCAGAGTTGCTCAACTGACCGCTCGAAGCGCTTACAGCCAACGCACCAGCAGAATAGGTGTACAGAACCTTGGCGCCACCAGTACCTGCGAGGTCGCCGTCATTGTCAGTGCCAGTCAGGCCGCCGTCAGCTGCATAGCTGATCGAGTTGCCCGAACCAACACCGGCGAAACCAACTGACGACAATTGACCCACAGCTGCGTTGTCGCCGCTGTCAACGTCACCCATGGAGATTTTGCCAAAAGCGCCCGAGATGAACACGGAGCCTGCGGTGCCCGCAGCTGCGCCGCTTGCATTGTCCGCGCGGGCCGAACCGCCGAATGCCAGGCCGGCATCAGTGGTGCCCGAGCCGGTGAACACGAGGCGCACGCGGCTGCTGAAAGTCGAATTACCATCGCTCGACTTGATGCCCATGCGGCCGTTGCCCGAAACCGACATGTCTGCAGCTGCGAAGCCGGCGGACATCGTCAGTACTGTTGTAGCAAGAAGAATCTTTTTCATGATTTCCCTCATATTTTTCATGTACCAAGACGTAGCGCACGTCTTGGTTGTCTTCTCTTTCCACCTTGAGTTGCATGTGGCAAATTTAATCCGAAATTTGAGGGATTTTCTGGAAAGTAGTGTCATTTTTACCACACATTTCTGAGCCAAGATTGGCGTTGTGACCGAGGCGTTTAACGCCATGAACGCCCGCCTCACCCAAATGCTGCGCCACAAAGACGCCCTGTTGGGGCCCTTGGCCACGATCTGCGCACGCCCCTGACCCATATCGTGAACGGCATTTTGGACCTGTCCAAGATCGCGGCGACCAAAGAGCCCGCCGTGCCCACCGATCTGACGGCGCTGATCACCACGATTGTGGAAGAGTTTGAAGATATGGGTGCGGATGTGGTTTTAGCCGCAGGGCCGTGCATCAACGACACACTGCGACATAACTTTATACGATGCGACACAAGCGCCCCAGAATTGCCATTCTGCCGCGACACGCGCCTTGCAGGGTGTTCAAACCCAGCAAGAGGTTTGTTCCATGCTCCGTCGTCACTTTCTGAAAACGATTGCCAGCCTGCCCGTCGCCTATGCCGCCACCAACCGCTTTGGGGCGGCTTTGGCGCAGGCGGCACCTTTTCCCGCCACGGGCGGGTATCGCAGTCTCTTTCCCACCCTGCCCGCCGCAAAGTTTGCCGAAGAGGACTTGATCCGTCTGGCCAATGGCGCAGGGGCCGGTTTGCCGGGGATGAGTGCCGCGCCCGAAGTTCTCACCGATGCCAATGATCAGCCTTTGCGCAACGATCAGGGCGAGGTGATCTTATCGGCCACCCCCGAAACCAGGGCCGATGACGAAGAAAACTATGGCCTGCCTGCGGGATTTACTTATCTTGGCCAGTTTGCCGACCACGACATCACCTTTAAGGCAGATGATGCCTTTGCGGTGAAGGGGCAGGATGGGGTAAACCACCGCTCTGCCCGTTTTGATCTGGATTCGCTTTACGGCGCGGGGCCCGGATTGCAGCCGTTCCTTTACAACGCCGATGGCCGTACTTTGGCGCGGGGGCGGGCCTTGACACAAGGTGGCCGCCCTTCGGCCAGTTTTGATCATCCGCGCATAGAGGGCGTGGCGGTGATTGGCGACAAGCGCAACGATGAAAACGTGCTGGTCAGCCAAATACACGGAGCTTTTGCCAGCTTTCATAACGTCTTGGCACAAGACCGCCCCAAGGCCAGCTTTGAAGACCTGCGCCAGATGGTGACGTGGCATTACCAATGGATGCTTTTGACCGACTTCTTGCCGCGGCTTTGCGGGGAAAAGGTGATGCACCGCTTGTTGCCTGCCTTGGCCGAGGGGCGCGGGCCAAATTGTGGACGCAGCCATCGCCGCGTGACGGCCGATCTGCAACCCGGCGAGATGCCGTTAGAGTTTTCTGATGCCGCCTACCGCTTTGGCCATTCGGCGATCCGTTCGATCTACCGCTTGAACGCGCAGATTCAGGGCACCGCCGAAGAACAGCGCCGCAACCCTGCCGCTGCCGGGCGCAAGTTTATCTTTGCTGCGGTAGATCAGTCGGGCCTGAACGGCAACCGCGCTTATCCCGAAGAATGGGCCATCGACTGGAGCCTGTTTTTTGAAACGCGCGGTGACATGACCCCCGATCAAATCGCCATGGGCGCGCAAAAGGTGCAGCCGTCTTACAAGATCGACACCAGCCTTGTGAACCCCTTGGCCTATCTGCCCGAGTTTTCGCAAGATGGCACGCCTGCGGCCAAAACCGCCGAGGGTTTCGCCAAACCCAAGCCGGGTGCCATTGCCAATCTCGCTTTGCGCAATCTGATGCGCGGGCAGGCCAGTGGTCTGGCGTCAGGGCAAGATGTGGCCCGCGCGATGGGCTATGATCCCATTCCAGACGAAGACTTGATGGTGGGCAAGGCCACTGTCGATGGGTTAAGCGAAAACCGCTCTATCACCGATTATGGCGACAGTTTCCGTGGCCAAGCGCCGCTTTGGTTCTATGTGCTGGCCGAGGCGCAGTATACTTGGTGCAAGCGCGCGCGTGCGCATGACGGCGATGATCTGGCCAAGAACGCCTTGCCGGGCCATCTGGGCCCTGTGGGCGGGCGTTTGGTGGCCGAAACCTTTGTGGCCTTGATGGAGCTTGACCCCGACAGCGTTTTACACGCGCCGCGCCGCTGGCGTCCCCCTTATGGCCAGGGCTTGCGCTTTGGAATGGTTGATTTGATCCGCACCGCTGGCTTAGGATAGGGGATGACACACCGCAATTGCATCCTGATCGTTGATGACGAGGCTTCGATCCGCGAGCCATTGGTCGAATATTTGGCCCGAAACGAACTTCTGCCCGTTGTCGCCGCCTCGGCTGCCGAGGCGCGGGTGCAATTGACGCTGCATCCGGTGGATTTGATCATCCTTGATATCATGATGCCCGCAGAAGATGGCCTGTCTTTGTGCCGCGATCTGCGCAGCCGATCAGACGTGCCCATCATACTGCTGACTGCGCGCACCGATGATATTGACCGGATCCTTGGGCTGGAAATGGGGGCTGATGATTACATCGGCAAACCCTTCGCCCCGCGAGAGCTTTTGGCCCGCATCCGCGCCGTCTTGCGCCGCACGGGGGTGCGGGTGGCTCCGGGGCAGGGGCGCAGGGTCTACGCGTTTGACAAGTGGATCGTGAACATTGACGAGCGTCTTGTGACAAGATCAGACGGGGTCACGGTACCCATGGGCGATGCCGAGTTTCGCTTGCTGGTTGCCTTTGTGCTGCATCCGCGCCATGTTTTGTCACGCAACCAACTGTTGGATCTGGCCGATTCCAAAGAGGCCGACCTGTTCGATCGCAGCATCGACAACCGCGTTATGCGCCTGCGCCGCAAGATCGAAGACGACCCCGCCGAGCCTGCCTTTATCAAGACTGTGCGCAGTGGCGGCTATGTTTTCACAGCGGATGTGCGCAAATTGTCATGACGCAACCGCGCCCGCCACCTTGGCACAAACGCCTCGCCGCTTTTCGCCCGCGCAGTCTGTTTGCGCAGATGGCCATAGCGATTGCCTTGGCCTTGACTGTGGCTCAGGGGGTGAATGTGCTGGTCTTGTTGAACGGCGAGCAATTAAGCCAGATTGGGCGCATGGGCAGCTTGGCAGAAAGTTTTTGTTTTGAAGCATTGACCGACAGTTTGCGCCAACCCGACCCCGCCCTTGGCGCAAGCACTGACGCTCCGCCCCGCGATGGGGTGATGAGCCTTGAAAGCGTTCCTTATGACCTGCGCGGCGTGCGCGGTTTAAAGCGTGACGTGGCCTTGGAAGAGCGCGCCGCCTCTGCCCTGCGCGACCACGGGGTCTTTGTTTTTGATGTGCAGGCTGGCACGCGCTTTGTGATGCAGCGCTCTGGCCTGCCCCCCCCGCCCGAGGGGCAAGCCGCCCCGCCCCCGCCCATGACGCCAGTGGAAACCTTTATCGCCGTGCGCAGCGCGCCACAGGGTGATTGGCTGCGCTGTCGGGTGACGACTTTGACAGAGGAACGCTCGATCAACGGCCGTGTGATCCTTGGTACGTTGATGCTTTACGTTTTGGTTCTGGGCAGTCTTTTGATCTTTACCCGATGGCTGGTGATGCCCCTTTCGCGCCTCTCGCAGGCCGCCACCCGCATGGGTCTTGGGCAAAGCGTGCTGCCGGTGCCCACCTCTGGCCCTGCCGAGATTGGCGCTGTGACCGAGGCGTTTAACGACATGAACGCCCGTCTCACCCAAATGCTGCGCGATAAAGACGCCCTGTTGGGGGCCCTTGGCCATGATCTGCGCACCCCCCTGACCGCCTTGCGCATAAGGGCCGAGAATTTGGATCCCTCTGCCAGTCGTGACCGGATGATCGAGGCGATCAACCACCTGACCCATATCGTGAACGGCATTTTGGACCTGTCCAAGATCGGGGCGACCAAAGAGCCCGCCGTGCCCACCGATCTGACGGCGCTGATCACCACGATTGTGGAAGAGTTTGAAGATATGGGTGCGAATGTGGTTCTGGCCGCAGCACCGCGCATCAATGCCACCTTGCGCCCGCATCTTTTTATGCGGCTGATCCGCAATTTGATCGAAAATGCGGTGAAATATGGCCGCTCGGCGCGGGTCGACATCGCCCAGCACAAAGAGGGCTTGCGCATCACCATTGACGATCAAGGCCCCGGCATTGCGCCCGAAGTGGTTCAGCGCCTGCTTAAACCATTCGAACGCCTAGACCCCTCGCGCAACAGCGCCAGCGGCGGGGCGGGTTTGGGGCTGTCAATTGCCCAGATGATCGCCGCCGTCCACGGCGCGGAATTGCGATTTGAAAACCGCGCCGAGGGTGGGCTGCGGGTGATTGTTCTTTTGCCGCAATAGTCGGAATTAGCGCCCCTTCAACGCCGCCTGAAAGGCGCTCAGTTCCGCGGCCGCCATCTTTACCACATGCTTATCCTCGGGATAGGCAGATGACGCCACATCGGCGATGAACTCTTTAAACGCCGCGACCCGTTCGGCCTGCAAGCGGTCGTATTCGGCGGCAAAGTTGCGATAGACCTTGGAATGGCGCGGCATATGGGCGCGGTTGGTGCCCAAGATATCCTCGGCAAAAAGATATTGCGCATCGCACCCTGCGCCGGCCCCCATCGAC
>CAXNKP010000104.1:0-7125 GCA_964202815.1 Stagnihabitans sp.
TACGTTCAAAGCTTTCCGCAATCACCGCCTTGACGCCCAACAAGGCTGTGCCCTTGGCGGCCCAATCGCGCGACGACCCTGCGCCGTATTCGATGCCGCCAAAGATCACCAAGGGCGTTCCCGCGGCCTGATAGGCCATCGAGGCGTCATAGATCGAGGTTTGCCCCCCATCGGGCCCTTTGGAATAGCCACCCTCGACCCCGTCGAGCATTTCATTCTTGATGCGGATATTGGCGACGGTCCCGCGCATCATCACTTCATGGTTGCCACGCCGTGCGCCGTAAGAGTTAAAGTCAGCCACAGGCACTTGCCGGTCTGTCAGATACTTACCTGCGGGGGTCGTGGCCTTGAACGACCCTGCGGGCGAGATGTGGTCGGTGGTGATCATATCGCCCAAGATCGCCAGAACCCGCGCGCCGGCTATGTTTTGGATCACGCCAGGGCTTTGCGACATGCCGCGGACATAGGGCGGGTTTTGGATATAGGTCGAGGCTGCGGGCCAATCATAGGTTTGCGAATCGGTGACCTTGACCGCTTGCCACTTGGCATCGCCTTTGAAGACATCGGCGTATTTCTTCAAAAACGCCGCACGGGTGACGGTGGCGTCGACCAGATCGGCAACCTCTTTGGTCGTGGGCCAAATGTCTTTCAGATAGACGGGGCCATCGGTGCCCATGCCCAAAGGTTCGGTGGTGAGGTCAATGTTCAAATCCCCCGCCAAAGCATAGGCCACCACCAAGGGCGGCGAGGCGAGGTAGTTGGCGCGCACGTCAGGTGAAATCCGCCCTTCAAAGTTGCGGTTGCCCGACAGAACGGCGGTGGCGACCAGATCGCCCTCGGCAATCGCCGCCGAAATCGCCGGATCCAGCGGGCCGGAATTGCCAATGCAGGTGGTGCAGCCATAGCCCACAAGGTTAAAGCCCACAGCGTCAAGGTCTTCTTGCAGACCGGCAGCGTTGAGATATTCGCTGACGACTTGGCTTCCCGGCGCGAGCGAGGTTTTCACCCAAGGCTTGGCCTTTAGCCCCAAGGCACGCGCTTTGCGCGCGACAAGCCCGGCACCGATCATGACGTAAGGGTTCGAGGTGTTGGTGCAAGACGTGATCGACGCGATCACCACCTTGCCCGACGACAGGGTGTAATCATGGCCTTTCACGGCCACCTCTGCCCCCTGCGGGCGTTTGAACGATGTGTCCATCTCGCGCGCGAAAGAGGCTTTCGCCTCGGTCAGCGCCACGAAATCTTGCGGGCGTTTGGGGCCAGAGATGGCGGGCACGATCGTGCCCATGTCCAGATGCAGGGTCGAGGTGTAGATGGGCGCGTAATCTGCCCCGCGCCACATCCCGTTGGCCTTGGCGTAAGCCTCGACCAGTGCAATGCGGGCCTCATCCCGACCGGTGCCGCGCAGGTAGCGCAGGGTTTCGTTATCAATCGGGAAGAAACCACAGGTCGCGCCATATTCGGGGGCCATATTGGCGATGGTGGCACGGTCGGCGAGCGGCAGGTGATCTAGACCTTCGCCGTAGAATTCGACAAATTTGTTCACCACGCCGTGTTTGCGCAGCATTTGCACGACTTTGAGCACCAGATCGGTGGCAGTCGTACCTTCGACCATGGCGCCAGTCATCTGAAAGCCCACAACTTCGGGGATCAGCATGGAAACGGGTTGGCCCAGCATCGCGGCCTCGGCCTCGATCCCGCCGACACCCCAGCCCAGAACGGCCAGTCCATTGACCATAGTGGTGTGGCTGTCCGTGCCGACCAGCGTATCGGGATAGGCGATAGCGTGGCCGTGCTGGTCTTTATCGGTCCAGACGGTTTGGGCCAGATATTCCAAGTTCACCTGATGGCAAATCCCCGTGCCCGGCGGCACAACGCGGAAGTTGTTAAAGGCGTTTTGGCCCCATTTCAGAAAGACATACCGCTCCATATTGCGTTCATATTCGCGGTCGACGTTGGCTTGAAAGGCGCGCGGCGTGCCATATTCGTCGATCATCACGGAATGGTCGATCACCAGATCAACGGGCACCAAAGGGTTGATCTTGGCGGCAGAGCCCTTCAGCCCCAAGATCCCGTCGCGCATCGCGGCCAAATCGACCACGGCGGGCACGCCGGTGAAATCTTGCATCAAAACCCGCGCGGGGCGGTAGGCAATTTCGCGCGGGTTCTGCCCGCCTAAGGTTGCCCAATCGCCAAAGGCGCGGATGTCATCCAGCGTGACCGTCTTGCCATCTTCAAAGCGCAGCATGTTTTCCAGCACGGCTTTCAGCGCTGCGGGCAGGCGCGAGAAATCGCCCAAGCCCGCCGCCTGTGCCGCAGGGATCGAATAATACTCCACCGACGCGCCGCCTGATGTCAGGGTCTTGCGGGTCTTTGCACTGTCATGTCCAACGGTGACGGTCATTTTGGCCTCCTAAGGGTCTTTTGGCGCCTTTTGCCGCAGGATGGTGGGCGGGGCAAGGAATCAATCAGTGTTTGGGGAAATTGTATGCAATAGTATGCCGAAAATCCAGTGGCCGCCGCCGCAAATTGGCCCGAATCTCCGCCATGCTTCAAAAAACATCGCAAAACCTTGATTGGCTTGCGGCTGCGGTATTGGCTAAACAGAGCGGGGTAAGGAGATCTGCGAATGAGATGGTTGGCAATCAGCGCCGCATTTGGCCTGTCGGTGGCAAGCGGGGCCTTGGCCGAGGATCTGGCCATGTCGGGGACGGTGGTAGAGCTTTACACCTCGCAGGGGTGTCCGTCTTGCCCGCCGGCCGATGCTTTCTTGCGCAGATTGGCAGACGATCCGGATGTGATAGCCCTCGCGCTGCATGTTGATTATTGGGACTATATTGGCTGGGCAGACCGCTTCGCCCAGCCTGTTTTTACCCAGCGGCAGAAGGCCTATGCGCACCTGGTAGGGTCAAAAACGATCTACACGCCACAGATGATTGTGGGCGGACACGAGCAGGTGGCGGGAACTGAGCCCGCACAGGTGGAACGCGCCATTCGCCGCGACCAGCGCGAGGGGCCTTTGGTTCAGTTGCACCTGACACGACAGGGCGATCAGGTGGTGATTGACGCCCAAGCCCCGGCCGGGTTTCGGGGGCCGGTGCAGGTGGACTTGGTGCGCTATCACCCGCTGGCCTTGGTGCAGATAGAATATGGCGAGAATGCCGGTTTGGTGATGGATTATGCCAATATCGTCACCGAATGGGAGACTTTGGGCCAATGGGACGGCACCGGTGCCTTGCAGTTGACGGCCAAAGCGGTGGGTACGGATGCGGTTGTGGTGATTTTGCAGGCTGCGGGGCAGGGACGGATCTTGGCTGCGACCCAGATCAAGTGATCTTGCGCCAACGGCGATGCACCCAAAACCACTGCTCGGGTCTTGCGCGCACTTGGGCGGCAAGGCTGTCGTTCAGCGCCTGGGTCATGGTGACAGGGTCGGTATGGGGGATTGGGGCCTCGATCAGCAGATCAAAATGCAGGCCATCGGCTTGGCGGATGCCATAGACGGGCACCAAAAGGCAGTTATACTTCAAAGCCAGTTCCGCCGCTGACAGCGAGGTGCGCGCCTTGCGCCCCATGAAATCCAAGACAGCGCCTGTGTGGAAATGCTGGTCGATCAGCATTCCCAACATGCCGCCAGATTTTAGATGTGTCACAAGTTCGACCAAGCCACGGCGGCCACGGGCGAAAAGGGGCGCAGAAATGGCGCGGATCGTGGCGGCAAAATGACGGTCAAAATAGGGGTTCTCTTGGGGCCGATAAAGCGCCGCTACGGGTTTGCCACGACCGGCCAGGACAGCCCGCGCAATATCGTGATTGCCAAAATGGCCCGAGACAAAGATCACCGCGCGGCCCGAGGCTTGGGCCTCTAAGATGGGCCCCATGCCAGAGCCCAAAATCGGCGCATTCGCGACGAGGGCTTTGAACTTTGCGGGCGAATAAAGCTCTGCCAAGGTGCGGCCGGCATTGTCACAAACCGCGCGGGTGATGGCCGTGACCCGCGCGGCGGGCAGATCGGGCCAGACCAGCGCCAGATGCGTGCGCACCCGTTTGTCATATCCCGCAAAAGGCGCTACCAGCGCGCGCATCGCCCATCCGCCCAAAGGCACCCGCCACCGATAGGGCAGGGCGCGCAACAGCGTCAACAGCGCCACCACGGCCATATTCTGCCCTCTGTCCGACAGGTCGGACAGGCGTAAAGCCATCGGCGAAGGGATGTGCATTTTGTCCAAAGGTCCTAGTCCGGCCGCTTGGTCGCGCCGGCCCTTTCCTGTCGCCAGACATAAAGACCTGCCATGGCGATCACAAGCGCCCCAAGCAGCGTGAACGCGTCAGGCCAAGCATTGAAGATAGCGACGGACCAGATCACGGCAAAGACCATGTCCAGATAGCCAAAGGGCGCAAGCACCGCAGCCTGGGCCAGTGAATAGGCGCGAATGGTGAAGAACTGTGCTATCGCCCCAAGTGCCCCCACCAAGGCAAACAGCGCAATGTCGTCCAAGGCGATGGGTTTCCAATAAAAAGGCAAAACAGCCGAGGTGAGGATAGATCCAAAAAGGGCCGCATAAAACATCGATGCCCAAGGGCTTTCCTGCGCGCCAACCAAACGCGTCAGCAGCATATTGGCTGAATAAAAGACTGCACAGGCCAAGGGCAACAAGGCGGCCAAGGTAAAAACCCCCATGCCCGGCCGGATCAGGATCAGCGCGCCCCCCATGGCCACGCCCACCCCGATCAAGCGCGCGCGGGTCAGTTTTTCGCCCAAAAACAACCCTGCACCGAGGGTGATTAACACGGGGTTGATATTGGCCAGTGCCGTGGCCTCGGCCAAACCAATATAGTTGAGCGAGGTGAAGAACAAAAACGTCGTGCCCAATTGCGTGGTCGATCGCAGCACATGCCAACCGGGCAGGCGGGTTCGAACGGCGGTGGTAAGTTTGGGGCCAAGATATATCAGCACAAAGGCGAGTTGCCCGACATTGCGCGCCCAGACAACCTCGATCGCGGGGTAGTTGCCTACCAAATGCTTAGCAACGGCATCCATCGTGGTAAAAAAAAAGACAGCGATGGCGAGAAAGGCTATGCCCTTGCTGATGTCGGGAAGGGCCGTCTTGAACACGCAGTATCCTTGGGGTTTAGGCAGTGGTTGCAAACTAAGCGTGCAACGGCGCAAGGGCAAGGGCTGCTGCTGCGGCGATCGGTCTGGCGAAGTGATCCGTCTGGCGGTGTAGCGAGGGGCGGTGGTGACCTAATCCTCGGGCTGCAGCAGAATAATCTCGCCACTGCTTTCCAACTGGCGGATCACGGCTACGATCTTGCCCATGGCCTCCTCGCCATCTTTGGTTTTGATCTTGCCGCGGGATGCCGCCTCTTCGCGCAGCGATTGGCCCATGCGCTGCGATAAGTTCGCCAAGATGAATTCCGCCGTCAAGTCTAACTTCGGGTAGCCCCGCGCAAAAGCCAAAGCGGTGGTCAAAGTTTGCGTATCGACCAACCTGACCACGACAGGCACATCGCGTGGGCCCAGTTTGGATTTGATATGTTCAAAGGGCAGAATGCTTTTTTCCACAGTTTCTGCAAACTGCGAGTCGTCCTCTTGCAGGCCTTTAAGCAGGCTGTCGCGCAATGCGGCGGGGGCGCTGGTCAAGATGGCGCCGACCCTTTCGCCGGGTTTGGACTTGAAGGCCTTGATCGGTCTTGTGTCCAATTCTTGCGACACCGAAACGCCGATGCGCCGCACGGTTTCGGGGGAAACATCGCTGGTCAAAGAGACAGCATAGGCCAGACGGCGCGCCCGATCGCCCGGCACTTTCGACAAAAGCTCTGCCGCCAATTGGGCGGGGAGTTTTGAAAGGATGACGGCGCAAACCTCGACACCTTCTTCCAACAAAACTGGCAAAAGGGCATCTGCGGGCGCGGTGACGATCCTTTGCCAGGGGTCAGTGCCGATGTTTTCGGCAGACTGGCGCCGCAAACGGCCTGTTGCCCCGTCAGACAAATGCCCCTCCATCATCGACAGGGCGTTAGACAGGCCGGTGGGGAAAGACAGGCCGAGACTGTCAAGTTCGCTTAAAAATTCCCGCACCACGCTTTCCAATGTGCTGCGCGAGACCCGCCGCATGTCGCCCATTTGTTGGGCTAGGGCTGTCTGAAGGTCTTCTGGCAGAGAGGCGAGATCCAGATTTGCCCCTTCAGACAAAATGAGGCGCACGATGATGGCGGCTTTTTCGCGCTGGCTTAGAGAATGCGCCAGATCCGCGCCAAGGTCTTTGACGACACCGGCGGCCGGTGTTTGCCCCCTGCTCCTCATGTGTGGAATAGCTGCCATTGCGCCCCCAGAATCGTGCTGACGCCTTACATTACGTCGGGCACCGTAAAGGGTGGGTTAATGGCAAAATTCCAACCGTCAGCCGCCAAAAACCCGTGCAAAAATCGTGTCCACATGTTTGGTGTGGTAGGCCAGATCAAATTTCTCTTCGATCTGGGCAGGCGTTAGCGCTGCGGTCACTTCGGGGTCGGCCAGAAGTTCAGTTTTAAAATCGGCCCCCGTCTCCCACACCTTCATCGCGTTGCGCTGGACCAGACGGTAGCTGTCTTCGCGGCTGACACCGGCTTGGGTCAGCGCCAAAAGCACGCGCTGCGACATGATCAAGCCTTTGAACTGGTTCATATTTTTGAGCATGTTTTCGGGGTAGATCACCAGTTTTTCCACCACGCCGGCCAAGCGGTGCAGCGCGAAATCCAAGGTGATCGTGGTGTCAGGGCCGATGGCGCGTTCTACCGAAGAATGCGAGATGTCGCGTTCATGCCACAGGGCCACATTTTCCAAAGCCGGGGTGACGGCAGAGCGCACAAGCCGCGCCAGACCGGTCAGGTTTTCGGTCAACACGGGGTTGCGTTTGTGCGGCATGGCCGAGGAGCCCTTTTGGCCGGGCGAAAAAAACTCTTCGGCTTCAAGCACTTCGGTGCGCTGCATGTGGCGAATCTCGGTGGCGACGTTTTCGATCGAAGAGGCAATCACCCCCAAAGTGGCGAAATACATCGCGTGGCGGTCGCGCGGGATCACTTGGGTGCTGATCGGCTCGGGCGTTAGGCCCAGCATGGCGCAAACATGAGCCTCGACCGCGG
>CAXNKP010000105.1:0-7112 GCA_964202815.1 Stagnihabitans sp.
CATGTCATGCGCGCCCTTTTGCACATGCCAGTTTGACCCGTCTTGCAGCCGAACTTGCACGCCCTTCAGCAGGCTTGCCGCATCCAAACAGCCGCCAAAGGCGGGGGAAGCCAGTGCCCACAACAGTGCTGCCCGCAGCATCATTTTGCCCATCTCTCACCACCTCTTTGCAAAAGCATAGGCTAAAAACCGCGGCGTGCCACCCTTTTTGCAATTCCGCTTTTCCCAACGCATTCGCCCTTGCGCCCAACTTTGAAAGCCCTATCCTCAGCCACACCTCGGGGTGCCTGACAACAGGCTGAGATGCGCAAGCGGACCCGTTGAACCTGACCCGGATCATACCGGCGGAGGGAAGGTGCTGGATTTGTCCACTCCATTCCCGCCCGTCGCAAAATGGAGAAAGCTATGAAACCCTTCCATCTTGCGCTGGCGTTTGTGTCTTTGGCCCCCATGGCCATGGCCGAAACCCCTGTGCTGACTGTGCTGACCTATGACAGTTTTGCCGCTGATTGGGGCCCCGGCCCTGCCATTGCCAAAGGCTTTGAAGAAACCTGTGCTTGTAAAGTGGCCTATGTCACCGCCGGCGACGGCGCCGCCGTGCTATCGCGCTTGCAGATGGAAGGCGCAGGATCGGCCGCTGACATAGTGCTGGGGCTGGATACGTCTTTGACCGAAACCGCCCGTGCCACTGGCCTGTTTGCGCCTTTGGTCGCCCAAGCCCCTAACGACCTGCCCGTGCCCTTTTCAGACGCCACCTTTGAACCCTTCGATTGGGGCTGGTTTGCCTTTGTCTATGACAATACCAAGCTGGCCACGCCGCCCAAATCCTTCCAAGAACTGGCCGCTTCGGACCTGAAGATCTTGATCCAAGATCCCCGCTCCTCCACCCCCGGCATGGGATTGGTGATGTGGGTGAAGGCGGCTTATGGCGACCAATCGGCGCAGGTCTGGCAAGATTTGGGGGACAATATCGTCACCGTCACACCCTCTTGGGATGCCGCTTACGGCCTGTTCTTGAAGGGAGAGGCGGATATGGTCCTGTCTTACACCACCTCGCCCGCCTATCATCTGATTGCTGAAAAAGACCCCACCAAATCCGCCGCCGCCTTTGACGAGGGGCATTATATGCAGATCGAAGTGGCGGGGAAATTGGCGTCTTCCAAGCACCAAGCGCTGGCGGATCAGTTCTTGGCCTATTTGGCCAGTGATGCGGCGCAATCGGTGATCCCCACCACCAACTGGATGTATCCCGCCAAAACCCCGGCTGTGGGCCTGCCAGCGGGCTTTGAAACACTGATCAAGCCCGCAAAATCGCTGCTTTTATCCTCGGTTGAGGCTGAGGCTGCCCGCAAAGCGGCGGTGGAAGAATGGCAAACCGTTCTCTCCAAATAAGCGCTTGGGCGCTGTCGGGCGGCATTGCGGTGCTGGTGCTGGGAACAGCACTGGCGCTGGCCTTGCAGGCCAAGGGAGTCGGCCTTCACCCCGCCGACTGGGCCGCGCTGCGCTTTACGTTGACACAAGCGGCGCTGTCGACCCTGCTGTCATGCCTGTTGGCTGTGCCGGTGGCCCGCGCCTTGGCGCGCTGCACCTTTCGTGGGCGGCGGGTACTGATCTTGCTGATGGGTGCGCCGTTTTTGTTGCCGGTGATCGTGGCGGTCTTGGGGCTATTAAGCCTTTACGGCCGCAACGGTCTGTTGAACCAGACGTTGCAGGCCTTGGGCCTGCCCACAGTCACCATCTATGGCCTGCACGGCGTGGTCTTGGCTCATGTCTTTTTTAACCTGCCGCTCGCCACCAGAATGCTGCTGAACGGTTGGCACGCCATTCCGGCCGAGCGGTTTCGGCTGGCGCAGACCTTGGGTCTGCCGTCACCCTTTCGCCATATCGAAGCCCCTATGTTGGCGGCGGTTCTGCCGGGGATCGCTTTGTCGATCTTTTTGGTCTGCCTGACCTCTTTTGTCGTGGCGCTGACCTTGGGTGGGGGCCCTGCTGCGACCACGCTAGAGCTTGCGATCTACCAAGCACTGCGCTTTGATTTTGATCCGGGCCATGCAGCGCTTTTGGCTGGCGTGCAGTTTGCTATTTGCGCTGTGGCCGTCAGCTTGGCCGCGCGTTTTACCTTGGCCGAAGGCTTGGGTCTTGGGCTGGACCGCGCACCTGTGGGACAAAAGGCGCATTGGGTTGATGCGCCGGTGCTGGCCTTGGCGGCGCTGTTTTTGATCTTGCCGCTGGTCGCGGTGGTGGCAGATGGTGCGCCTGCCGTGTTGCAGCTGCCCGCGCTGGTTTGGCAGGCGGCCCTGCGGTCGGCGGTGATGGCCTTAGTTGCGGCGGGCCTGTCGGTCACGGCAGCGCTGATCTTGGTACAGGCCAAAGTCGCGGGGGCTGCTTGGGTCGAGGGGGCTGCGATGTTGCCTTTGGCCACCTCTGGCCTTGTGCTGGGTACGGGGCTGTTTGTGCTGACGCGGGCTTTTGTGCGTCCTGAAGCGTTGGCTTTACCAGTAACGGTGCTGGTCAACGCCCTGATGGCGCTGCCCTTTGTCTTTCGGGAGCTGCTGCCACAGGCCCGCGATCTGCACCGCACCTATGACCAGTTGGCGCAGACGCTGGGGCTTTGTGGGGGGGCGCGCCTTCGCTGGCTGACCCTGCCGCGCTTGGCCCGACCCTTGGGGCTGGGGGCTGGGTTGGCTGCGGCATTGTCGATGGGCGATCTGGGGGTGGTGGCGTTGTTTGCAGGGCAAGATCAAGCCACGCTGCCCTTGGTGGTGCAGCGTCTGTCAGGGGCCTACAGGATGGACCAAGCCGCCGCCGCCGCCTTGGTGCTGGTGCTGTGCAGCTTTGCCCTGTTTGCCCTGTGCGATATAGGAGGCCGCCGTGCTGCACCTTGACCATTTAACGCTCACGCAAGACGGTTTTTCTGTCACCGCTGACTGGAGTTTGGCTGCTGGCGCGCGGCTGGCTTTGCTGGGGCCCTCAGGCGCAGGCAAGTCAACCTTGCTGATGGGGTTGGCGGGCTTTATCGCCCCCAGCGCGGGGCGAGTGCTTTGGCAAGGGAAGGATTTGGCAACCTTGTCACCCGCGCAAAGGCCAGTGTCGATCTTGTTTCAAGACCAAAACCTGTTCGCGCATTTGACCTTGGCGCAAAACCTTGGGCTGGCGGTGCATCCTCGCTTGGCACTTAGCACTGCCGATCGGGCAAGGGTGGAGGCGGTGCTAAAGCGGTTGGGCTTGGCTGGCTATGGGCCGCGCAAACCTGCCAGCCTGTCGGGTGGCCAGTTGGGCCGCGCTGCCTTGGGCCGGGTGCTGCTGCAAGCGCGGCCGATTCTGCTGCTGGACGAGCCCTTTGCCGCGCTTGGCCCTGCGCTGAAGGCGGATTTGTTGGGTCTGGTCAGCGAACTTGCTGCAGAAAATGGCACAACCGTGGTGCTGGTAACGCACGATCCCAGTGACGCACGCCGCTTTGCGGATGTGGTTGGGATGGTGCATGACGGCGTAGCCGATGCGCCTGTGGCAACTCAGGCAATCTTTGCAGACCCACCGCCTGCGCTGCGCGCCTATCTGGGCTAAACGAAAAAGGCCCCGCAGAGGATGCGGGGCCTTTCAAACTGAACTCACCATGCCTTAGTGGGCCAACTTCTTGCCTTTAACCCTGGACCAGAGCCGCTTGTTGGTGAGGTATAGCAGAACCGACAACAGACCCAGCAGCAACACGGCTTTAAGGCCGGATTCCTTGCGCGTCATCATCTTGGGTTCCGCCGCCCACATCAAGAAGGCTGCAACATCCTCGGACTCGTTTTCCAAGCTGGCCTCGGTGCCGTCGGCATAGGCCACTTGGTCGGCCACCAGCGCTTCGTTCATCATGGCCATCCAACCACCGGGGAAGGCGTGGTTTTCATACAAGGTCACGCCAGCTACTTCTTTTGATTCGCCGGTGAAACCGGTCAGCATCGAATAGATATATTCCGGCCCGCCCATGCCCTTGAACAACTGGTTAGTGCCCAAACCGTAGGGGCCAGAAAAGCCCTTGCGTGCTTTGGCCATCACCGACAGATCAGGTGCTCCAGCGGCAAGGTTGGCCGGGAAGTGATCGGCGGGCGTTGCAGGGCGATCTTCACCGGTGACGGCATCGGTCACGGTGATGGTCTTGGCATAGGCCTTAACCTGATCTTCGGGCAGGTTGGGGCCACCCGGTTCAGCCAATGCTCCGATCCGCAGGAATTTCAGCCCATGGCAGGCAGCGCAAACCTCGGTGTAAACCTGAAGGCCGCGCTGCAGTTGATGTTCGTCGAACTTGCCGAACGGCCCTTGGAAGCTAAAGTCCACGTCGGTGATCTGCGTGGTACCTTCAGCCGCCCAGGCAGAACCGGACATCAAGGTCAGTGCAGAAACGGCGCTGATTGCGATTTTGCGAAACATCTCAGTCAGTTCCTTTCTCTCACTCAGCCGGTTCGGCGTAGTGCGACTTGAAGTCAGCCTCAATCGACACCGGTTGCAGCAGCGGCTTTTCAAGCACACCCAGCAGCGGCAGGATCACGAGGAAATAGGCGAACCAGTAGGTCGACGCGATCAAGCCCACCCAGCCGGTAAAGGCCGACGGCACTTGGCTACCGCACCACGTCAGCACGACAAAGTCGATGACCAACACAGCAAACCACGCCTTGAACATCGGGCGATAGCGGCCCGACCGAACCGAGGACGTATCCAGCCACGGGGCCAGCGCCATGGCCAGAATGGCCCCGACCATGGCTATCACGCCGAACAGTTTGGAATCAACGATGCCAAAGGTCAGAAATTGCACCAGTTGCACCACCCAGACGGTGTTATCAAAGGTCCGCAGGATGGCGTAGAACGGCAACAGGTACCATTCCGGCACGATATGTGCCGGGGTCGCCAGCGGGTTGGCCTGAATGTAGTTGTCAGGGTCGCCCAGATAGTTTGGCATAAATCCCACGATGGCAAAGAAGATCGTCATAATGACGGCCAGCGCGAATAGGTCTTTGACCACATAATAGGGCCAGAACGGCACAGTGTCGGCCTCAACCTCGGCCTTGGAGGTGCGTCGCACTTCGACACCGGTGGGGTTGTTGTTGCCCGTGGTGTGGAAGGCCCAGATATGCAAGCCCACCAAGCCAGCAATGACGAAGGGCAGCAGGTAATGCAGGCTGAAGAAGCGGTTGAGCGTGGCGTTGCCGATGGCAAAACCGCCCAAGAGCCATTCTTGCAGCGCCGTGCCAACGCCGGGTATGGCACCAAACAGGCCGGTAATTACCGTAGCGCCCCAGAAACTCATCTGGCCCCAAGGCAGAACATAGCCCATGAAAGCCGTCGCGATCATCAGGAAATAGATGATCATGCCGATCACCCACGTTACTTCGCGCGGTGATTTGTAGCTGCCGTAATATAGGCTGCGGAAGATGTGGCAGTAGACGGCAAAGAAGAACAGCGACGCCCCGTTGGCGTGCAGATAGCGCAGCATCACGCCACCGTTCACATCGCGCATGATATGTTCAACACTGGCAAAGGCCAGTTCAGTGTTAGGCGTGTAATGCATCGCCAGCACAATGCCGGTTACGATTTGCAGGGCCAGACAAAAGGTTAGAACGATGCCCCAGATCCACATCCAGTTCAGGTTCTTGGGCGTCGGCAACATCAATGTGTCATAAAGCAGGCTTGCAACCGGCAGGCGATTGTGAAGCCATGTTTGAAAGCCTGGCTTGGGCTCGTAGTGGTCGTGCGGAATACCGGCCATCTGATGCGCTCCTTATCCGAGCTTTATCGTGGTTTCATTGATGAAGGCCGCAACCGGCACTTCCATATTGCGCGGTGCTGGCCCTTTGCGGATGCGCCCCGACGTGTCGTATTGCGACCCGTGGCATGGGCAGAACCAGCCGCCAAAGTCGCCTGCGCCGTCGCCCAAGGGCACGCAGCCCAAGTGGGTGCACACGCCCATCATCACCAGCCACTTGCCCTCTTTGTCCAAGGCGCGGTTGGCATCGGACGCATCGGTTTCCGGCTGATTGTTGTTGTTCGAGGTCGTGTCGAGCAGATCACCCAAAGCCACATCTTGCGCGGCCATGATCTCATCTGCCGTGCGGTAGCGCACGAACACGGGCTTGCCGCGCCATAGCACAGTCAACTGGCTGCCTTCAGCGATACCGCTGATGTCAACCTCAACCGAGGCCAGTGCGCGCACGTCGGCAGAGGGATTCATCTGGTTGACCAGCGGCCAAACCGCTGAACCAGCGGCAACAACGCCTGCCCCGGCGGTTGCGTAATACAGGAAATCCCGGCGGGATCCTGCGGTATTTTCAGCATGGGACACGAATGCTTCTCCCTTCCGCTGGCCGCCCTGCGGGCAAGCCCTTCATTCGAAATATACTGCGCGTTACACGCACCCTCAACGAGCGCGTTTTAGTCAAGGATTGGCGCAAGGTCCAGCGAACAAACTGATCAAATCCCCGGCATTTTCCGATTTTCTGAACGTTTTGCAATGAAACCTCAGTCACGGCCTATGACTGCGACTGATTTGACGTTTAGCCGCGGGGAATTGTGACCTGCATAGCTGGTCGTTTTACGATTTTCTCTTCCCATATGGCCAGTTTGGGGTGGCCTGCGCGCCAGTCGCGCTTGGCATGGCGAAAATCGAGATATCCCAAGGCGCAGCCCAAAGCGATTTGGCCCATGTCCAAGGGGCCATTCAGGTGTGCCATCCAAGATGACTCTAGCGCGTTCAGGGTGCGGGCGATTTTGGACCATTGGCCCTCGACCCAATCGGCAAAGCGTTTGTCTTCCGGGCGCAGACGATCTTCGTACATCATCAGCAAAGCCGCCTCCAAAATGCCGTCAGCGGTGGCTTCCAAGGTCAACACTTCCCACAGGTTGGATGCGGGGTATAGGTTTGATCCGGCCAGATCGTCCAGATAGCGGCAGATCACGCGGCTGTCGTAGATCGTGCCGCCTTCTTGGCGCACAAGGGCGGGGATCTTGCCCAAAGGGTTCAGATCAACCGGCATACTGCCCGGTGCCAGGGGCGTGCCAGAGGCGGGCATAATCTCGACCCTGTCGCCAAAACCTATTTCTAGGATCAGCGCCATGACCTTTCGGCCAAAGGGCGT
>CAXNKP010000106.1:0-7084 GCA_964202815.1 Stagnihabitans sp.
ATCCACTCGCCGCCGCGTTTGATATTGCCCTTGTGCAGTTCGGCCCAGATCGCGTCTTCGGACATATCGCCCTTGGGCACGCCGTGGCGTGTTGCCTCTTCCATCTCGGCCATGGCGGCTTCGCAGGCGTGGTGGGCGCAGCGCATGGCAAGGATGTCATCGGGGCCTTTGATCGAGCGGGCGCGTTCGGTGACTTCTTCGCCCTCCATCACCTCGAATCCGGCACGTTCCAGGGCGCGCAGGCCGTGGACCATGATTTTGTCGACAGCCAGCTTGCGATTCGATCCGGCATGGGCGCGCATCACCTCATCGACTTGGGCGGCGAAGGTCTTGGCGTCATTGGCCGAGGTGTCGCCCGTGACGGAATAAAAGAATGACGCGCCAGAACGCAGTTCTTTGACCAAAGGGTTGAAGGTGACAAGGAAGGGAGAGTTCTTATATTCCCACATCACCATATGCCCATCGGCACAGATCAGGCAGGCGCGAAACGGGTTATGGCTGTTCCACAGCTGCATATTGGTGGTGTCGGTGGCGTAGCGGATGTTCATGGGGTCATACATCAGCACGCCGCCATAGCCGCGCGCGACAATGGCGTCGGTCATGCGCTTCCAGCGGTATTCGCGCATGGTCGCAAGGTTGGGAAGGGTCAGGCCCGCCGCTTCCCATTCGCGAAAGGCAAGCTGGGTGGGGCCTATTTCGATGCGGTCGTTGTCGTTGGGGGTGCCGTCGCCCAGCGTTTCGCCGCGCGATGGGTCAATCTTGCGCCGGTCTGCGTAATGGTCTGCCATATCTGCCCCCTGTTTGCACCAGTCTGCGCGGTGGGGGCGCGGCGTCATTGCCATGCGCGACAGGGCATGTCGGAATTTGGCCTGAGGGTGAACGCAAAAGGGGCGCATCGCTGCGCCCCTTTGTCGTCATGCCGATCAGATCAGCAGGAATAATACATCGCATATTCAATCGGGTGCGGTGTGTGTTCAAAGGCGTATACCTCTTCCCACTTCAGCGTCATATACGATTCCAACTGATCGCGGGTAAACACACCACCTGCCAGCAAGAAATCCATATCCTTTGACAGCTCGTCGAGCGCTTCGCGCAGCGAACCGCAAACGGTTGGGATTTCGGCCAGTTCTTCGGGCGGCAGATCGTACAGATCCTTGTCCGAAGCGGGGCCCGGATCGATCTTGTTCTTGATCCCGTCAAGGCCAGCCATCAACAGGGCTGCAAAGGCCAGATAGGGGTTGGCCGCCGGATCGGGGAAGCGGGCTTCGACGCGCTTGGCTTTGGGCGATTCGGTCCATGGAATACGAACGCAACCCGAGCGGTTGCGGGCCGAATAGGCGCGCAGAACCGGGGCTTCAAAGCCGGGGATCAGGCGTTTGTAGCTGTTGGTGGCGGGGTTGGTGATGGCATTCAGCGCCTTGGCGTGCTTGAGGATACCGCCGATGAAATACAGCGCCTCTTGGCTAAGGTCGGCGTATTTGTCGCCAGCAAAGAGGGGCTTGCCGTCTTTCCAGATCGACATGTTCACATGCATGCCCGACCCGTTGTCGCCCTTCATGGGCTTGGGCATAAAGGTCACGGTCTTGCCGTAAGCGGCAGCTACGTTGTGGATGACGTATTTGTACTTTTGGATGTTGTCAGCCTGTTCGACCAAGCCGCCAAAGATCATGCCAAGTTCATGCTGCGCGGTGGCCACTTCGTGGTGGTGCTTGTCCACGCGTATGCCCATGCGCTTCATGGTCGACAGCATTTCCGAGCGCAGGTCTTGGGCTGTGTCAATCGGGTTGACGGGGAAGTAACCGCCCTTGTGCGGGGCGCGGTGGCCCAAGTTGCCGCCTTCAAAGGCCGCATCGGTGTTCCAGGCCGCATCTTCCGAATCGATCTGGTAGGACACTTTGCTGGGGCTGACCTGATAGCGCACATCGTCGAAGATGAAGAATTCAGCTTCCGGCCCGAAATAGGCCGTATCGCCCACACCGGAGGATTTCAGATAGGCTTCTGCCTTGATGGCGATCTGGCGCGGGCAGCGGTCGTAAGCCTCGTTTGTGTCGGGCTCGACCACGTTGCAATGCACGCAGAGCGTTTTTTCGGCATAAAACGGGTCCATATAGACCGAGGCCGCATCGGGCATCAGCTTCATATCGGACTGGTCAATCGACTTCCATCCGGCAATCGAGGATCCGTCGAACATAAAGCCTTCTTCAAAGAAGTCTTCGTCGACCAGATCAGCCACCAGCGTGACATGCTGCAGCTTGCCCTTTGGGTCGGTAAAACGGATGTCGACGTATTCGACGTCTTCGTCCTTGATCAGTTTCAGAGCTTTCTTGACTGCGCTCATCATTCTGCCTTTCGGGGTTGAGGTTTAAGCCAATAGAGTTGAGATCCATGGGATCCAGCGGTTTAGATGGCGTCGTCGCCCGATTCGCCGGTACGAATGCGAATGGCCTGTTCGACAGCCGAAACGAATATTTTCCCATCGCCGATTTTATCAGTGCGCGCGGCAGATATGATGGCCTCGATGGCGGCGTCAACCCTATCGTCGGATAGAACCAGTTCGATTTTCACTTTCGGCAGAAAATCGACAACATATTCCGCGCCGCGATAGAGTTCGGTATGGCCTTTTTGACGGCCAAAGCCCTTCACTTCGGTCACGGAAAGACCTTGAATCCCAGCCTCTTGCAGAGCCTCTTTGACTTCATCAAGTTTGAATGGCTTGATGATGGCCTCGATCTTCTTCATGCGCGCCCCCAAGGCAAGACAGTGTCCATTGGACTGATCACTTCCCGAGGGACGGCACAATTGACGAGGCGGGCAGAGGGCCTGTTTGAAGCGGGAATTTGCCGCGCATGATGAAAATATGTGCATACATGCGCAATTAGTGGGCGGTTTGCGAAGAATAAAGGCGCAAGACATGACTGATCTTTTGACCAATGCCCAAATGCGCGCCGCTGAGGCGACAGCCATCGCCTCGGGTCGGGTGAGCGGGGGTGATCTGATGGCACGGGCGGGGGCGGGCGTGGTGCAAGCCATCTTCGACAGTTGGTCTGATCTGCGCAAGGCACCGCAACGGGCGGTGGTTTTGTGCGGGCCGGGCAATAATGGCGGCGACGGCTATGTCGTGGCGCGGGTGTTGCAGGGCATGGGCTGGCAGGTTGTGGTGCATGGCACGGCTGCGGGTGGCGGGGATGCTGGTCGGATGGCGCAGGCTTGGGCGGCAGCGGGGGGGGAGGTGTTGCCTTTGGCGGCAAAAGTGGTTGAGGCGTCGCTGCGCGAAGCAGTGGTGGTTGTGGATGCTTTGCTGGGGATTGGGCAATTGCGCCCGGCCGATGCTTTGCTGGGGCCAGTGCTGCAAGCCAAGGCGGCCCTTGGTCCAAGCGCGCTGCGCTGGGTTGCGGTGGATGTGCCCACGGGATTGAATGGCGATAGTGGGCGGATGACGGGGGCGCTGGCCTGTCAGGCGGATCTGACCGTTACCTTTCACTGCGCCAAAATCGGCCATCATCTGGGCAAAGGCCCCGCCCTTTGTGGTCGGTTGGTGGTGGTGGATTTGCGAATCGCTCAAGCCGGTGGTGTGGGGTTGCGCCTGACGGCTGCGCCGGAGGGCTTGGCCAAGACGGTGGGCCATAAGTTCAGCCATGGCCATGCGCTGATTTTGGGTGGCCCACCGGGGCAGGGCGGGGCGGCGCGTCTGGCCGCACGCGGTGCTTTGCGGGTTGGGGCGGGGCTGGTGACACTGGCTTGCCCGTCTGCCGCCTTGGCCGAGAATGCCGCTCGGCTGGATGCGGTGATCTTGCGGGCGATCGAGGGTGGGGCCGGTCTGGGGAATTTGTTACAGGACCAACGGATCAATGCGCTTTGTCTGGGGCCGGGATTGGGGCTGGACGCCTCTGCCGCGGGCTTGGTGCGGGCCGGTCTTGAGGCGGGACAAAAGCGTGGCCTGCCGACCGTGCTGGATGCCGATGCCTTGACCTTGGTGGCGCGTGATCGCACCCTGCGGGCACTGCTGCATCAAGCTTGCGTGCTGACGCCGCATGGTGGCGAATTCGCCCGACTTTTCCCCGATCTTGCCGCCAAGTTGGACGATCCCTCTGGCGCAGATTGCAGCTATTCCAAGATTGATGCCACACAGACGGCGGCGGCGGGGGTGGGGTGCGTGGTACTTTTCAAGGGGGCCGATACGGTCATCGCCAGCCCAGACCGCACCTGCGCCCTGAGTGCCGCCACCTATCAGGCCCAAGCGCCTTGGCTGGCGACGGCGGGATCGGGCGATGTGCTGGCAGGGATCATCACCGGCCTTTTGGCGCGCGGATTTGCCCCGCAAGGGGCAGCAGAAAGCGGCGCTTGGCTGCACCAAGATGCCGCACGGCGCTTTGGCCCCGGCCTCATCGCCGAAGATTTGCCCGACCAACTGCCAGCAGTTTTCCGCGCCTTGGGGCTTTAATCCCGTACGGCTTGCAAACACTGTCACAAAAGGGGCGATTTTCCGCTCGCATCCGCCGGAAGGCTTTGTTAGAAGGACGCGGATTTTGCTGGGAATGAGACTTGGCCTTGGTTGGGGCTTGGGGGCTTTTTGGCTTAAAATGCGGGTGTGGCGAAATTGGCAGACGCACCAGATTTAGGTTCTGGCGCCGCGAGGCGTGGGGGTTCAAGTCCCTCCACCCGCACCAGACAGGGATGAGAAGGACGAAAGAATGCAAGTCACCGAGACCCTTAAAGACGGACTGAAACGCGCCTACACCATAACGGTGACGGCGGCTGAACTGGACGCCAAGGTCACCCAAAAGCTGGTCGAGGCGCAGCCCGACGTCGAGATCAAGGGCTTTCGCAAGGGCAAGGTCCCGATGGCCATCCTCAAGAAGCAATTCGGGCAGCGCATCATGGGTGATGCGATGCAAGAAGCCATTGATGGCGCAATGAAAAGCCATTTTGAAAGCACTGGTGATCGGCCATCCATCCAGCCCGATGTCAAAATGGTGGGCAGCGAGGCTTGGAAAGAGGGGCAGGACGTTGTGGTCGAGATGACCTACGAAGCCCTTCCGCCTATTCCGGACGTGGATGCCTCGGCCATCAAGCTGGACCGTTTGACGGTCAAGGCGGATGCCGCGTCGGTTGATGAGGCGTTGACGAACCTGGCTTCTTCGGCGCAAAGCTTTGAAGAGCGCGAAACGGGCAGCAAAGCTGAAGACGGCGATCAAGTGACGATCGACTTCAAAGGTTCAGTCGATGGCGTGGCCTTTGACGGTGGGGCGGGTGAAGATTATCCGTTGGTTTTGGGGTCGAACTCGTTCATCCCGGGATTTGAGGCGCAATTGGTTGGGGCTGCGGCAGGCGATGCTGTCAGCGTCAATGTAACCTTCCCCGAAGCTTACGGCGCGGCCAATTTGGCGGGCAAAGCGGCGGTGTTTGAATGCACTGTCAAAGCCGTCAAAAAACCCGTTCCGGCAGAGTTGAACGACGAACTTGCCAAGAAGTATGGTGCCGAAGATATGGCAGCCCTGCGCGGCCAGATCGGCGAGCGGCTGGAGGCTGAATATCGCTCCGCTGCGCGGGCTGTGATGAAGCGGTCTTTGCTGGACCAGTTGGACGCTATGGTGAAGTTCGACTTGCCAGCATCGCTGGTTGAGGCCGAGGCCAACCAGATCGCGCACCAATTGTGGCACGAAGAAAATCCGCAGGACCACGGCCATAACCACGGGTCAATCGAGACGACAGACGAGCACAAGGTTCTGGCTGAACGGCGCGTTCGGTTGGGCCTTTTGTTGGCCGAAGTGGGCCGCAAGGCCGAAGTCACCGTGACTGATCAGGAAATGACCCAAGCTGTGCTGAATGCGGCGCGTCAATATCCGGGTCAGGAACGCGCCTATTTTGAATTTGTTCAGAAAAACCAGCAAGTTCAGCAACAACTGCGCGCGCCTTTGTTTGAAGATAAGGTGGTCGACCATATCGTGGCCGGTGCCAATGTGTCCGACAAGGACATCGACAAAGAGGCGCTGCAAAAACTGGTAGAAGCGCTGGATGAGATGTAGGGCACGATTTTTCTGCGAAAAATCGAAGGGCTGCGACCGATGGTCGCAGCCTTTTTCTTTTGCCTAAAGAGGTTATATCGATCAGGGAAATTCTGCGCATTTTAAGCTACATATACCCAATTCTGCCTTCAAGTCGCGACGCTGGACATTATTTTTCGCAGAAAAATCGGCGTTCGGTGACTCTTTGTTGCTTTTTGGGGGCCCTCAAGTGGCTTTGGCTTTTGGAGCCTCCACCCCCTCGACGCGCAGCACATAGACGCCCGCCGCGATGATGATGGCGGTCCCCAGCCAGCCCATGGCATCGGGCCATTGCCCCCAGATCAGCCAGCCCCACAAGATACCCCAGAAGGCAAAGCTGAACTCAAAGGGCGCGACGACCGACGACTGCCCGATGCGGTAGGCTTGGGTCAATAGCGTTAGGCCCACGGCTGCAATAAGGCCGCAGGTGCACATAAGGCCCGCATCGATCAGGGTCGGCATGGCCCATCCGCGCGTCAGGAACGCAAGGCTGGGGTGGACGGCCTCTGCTTGCTGGCCCGCACCAAAGCTGGCCGACAGGGCGAAGCCGCACAGCAAAAAGGCGTTGTTGCCCCAAAAAGCCATAGCGGCGGCCGAATCCTTGGTGCCCATGGTGCGGGCCAAGATCATCGACAGCGCATAGGCAAATCCGCCTAAGATGGGCAGGAAGGCCGCCCAGTCGAACAGATCGCCGCCGGGGCGGATGATGATCACCACGCCCAAAAAGCCAATCGCCACGGCCAGCCAGCGCTGCAGCGAGACATGCTCTTTGAGCATCACGACCGAGAGGATCACGATGATCAGGGGGGCTGTGAAATACAGCGCCACCGTGGTGGCCATGGGCAGGGCGGCCAGCGCCAGATAATAGGACGTATAGGCCACGAAGTTCAAAAGCCCCCGCGCCAGCAGGGCAGCCCAACGCTTTGTGACGAGGCCGGACAGCCCGCCATCATACCATGCGACGATGCCCAGCATAAAGGGAATGGCGGTGATAGAGCGCAGCACCATAGCCTCGGACAGGGGATAACTGGCAGAGAGGA
>CAXNKP010000107.1:0-7051 GCA_964202815.1 Stagnihabitans sp.
TCCGGCAAAAGGGCAGGGCGCCCCCAGCTAGAGAACTGCGCGGTAGATCTGAATGGCATCATCTCGTGTCAAGATACGAGGATTGTTGGCAAGAAGGCGTGTAACCTTCAAAACGCCATCGGCAAGGCCTGGTAAATGCTCTTCGCGGATACCGAAATCTGCTAGATGCTTGGGAATGCGAATGTCTTCAGCCAGAAGTTTCATGGTTTGGATGGCCAGGAACGCTTGGTCGCGCTGCGAAAGCCCGCTGATTTCAGCACCAAGAAGCCCTGCGACTTCTGCAAACTTCTGCAGGTTTCCGACCAGGTTGAACATCAACACCGGCCCCATCATAATGCTGTTTGCAACGCCGTGGGGAATGTGGAATTCGGCCCCTATCGGATAGGCAAAGGCATGCACCGTAAAGCCCCGCAATGGCATGCGCCCCCAAACGGACAAGGTTGATCCGGACGCCACTGGTATAAGCCGCGCGCTCGTCCGATCCCATCCAACGTAGATGGCCAAAAAAAGCTGTCCTCGACAGCAAATGAGAACGGCGCAATCCCGACGAGTCTTGCGAACACCGGCTCTTATGCGGTCGCACGCAACTGTGTGAAATTGCGCAACCTATCGCAGTTTAGCGCATATGTTCATGGCTTGCTCGACACGATTCACTGCTTATAGCTCACCAACTTCACATCCGAATCGGGGGCGGATTTTTTGCGGCGTTGGATCAGGCGGTTCAGCGCATGGACATAGGCTTTCACGCTGGCCACCACGGTATCGGTATCGGCCGAAGTGCCCGTAGCAATCCGACCGTCCTCTTCCAGCCGCACCGATACGGTTGCCTGCGCGTCGGTGCCTTCGGTCACCGCGTGCACCTGATACAACTGCAACTTGGCATGGTGGGGGTACAGCATATTGACCGCGTTGAACGCCGCGTCCACTGGCCCATCGCCCGTTGCATCGGTGAAAGCTTCGACGCCATCGATCATCAAGGTCAACTCGGCCTCACGCGGGCCCTCGGTGCCGCAGACCACGCGCAGGCGTTTGACCTGCAGGTGATTGTTGTCATCGCTGGTGGCTTCGTCGGCGACAAGGGCGATCAGGTCTTCGTCGTAGACCTCTTTCTTGCGGTCGGCCAAGGCCTTAAAGCGCACAAAGACATCGTTAAGCTGGTTATCGGCCAGTTCAAACCCCAGTTCCTTCAGCTTCGAACGCAAGGCGGCGCGGCCCGAATGCTTGCCCATGGCGATATTGGTCGCCGTCAGGCCGATATCCTCGGGGCGCATGATTTCAAAGGTTTGCACATTTTTCAGCACCCCGTCCTGGTGAATACCGCTTTCGTGCAAGAAGGCATTTTTGCCGACAATCGCCTTGTTGAACTGCACCGCAAAGCCCGACACCGCAGACACCCGCCGCGACAGGTTCATGATCTTGGATGTATCGATGCCGGTTTGATAGGGCAGAATGTCATTGCGTACGCGCATGGCCATGACCACTTCTTCAAGCGCCGTGTTGCCGGCGCGCTCGCCCAAGCCATTGATCGTACATTCAATTTGCCGTGCCCCTGCCTCCACCGCTGCGAGGGCATTGGCCGTGGCCATGCCAAGGTCGTTGTGGCAATGGGTGGCAAAGGTGACCTTGTCGGCATTGGGGACGCGTTCTAAAAGCATGGCGATCAGTTTGGCGGATTCGAAGGGGTAGGTGTAGCCCACGGTGTCGGGGATGTTGATCGTGGTGGCACCGGCCTTGATGGCGATTTCGACCGTGCGGCACAGGTAATCATGCTCGGTGCGCGTGGCATCCATCGGCGACCATTGCACGTTGTCGCACAGGTTGCGGGCATGGGTGACGGTGTCGTGGATGCGTTCGGCCATCTGGTCCATATCCAGATTGGGGATGGCGCGGTGCAAGGGTGACGTGCCGATAAAGGTGTGAATGCGCGGCGAGCGGGCGTGTTTCACCGCCTCCCAGCAGCGGTCGATATCTTTGAAATTGGCGCGCGCAAGGCCGCAGACGGTGGAATTCTTGGCCCGTTTGGCGATGGCGCTGACAGCAGAAAAATCGCCTTCCGAGGCGATTGGAAAGCCCGCCTCGATGATATCCACGCCCATCTCGTCCAAACGGCCCGCGATTTCCAGCTTTTCATCATGGGTCATGGTCGCACCGGGGGATTGTTCCCCGTCGCGCAGTGTGGTGTCAAAAATCAAGACGCGGGGTTGGGCGGTCTTTTGGGTCATCTGATACTATCCTTGGACGTGGTTCTTAGCGGCTTTGCCGAGGGTGTTGGGCGCTGTTCACCTCTGAGCGGTCGCACCCTTCGGGCACGCTCAGAGGCGGCTAAGACGTAGCAGACCCAAGGGCAGGGCAGGCATCATCAGCGGGTGGGCCCCGTGTAAAATGCCAGCCGTGATCCGAACTTTGGTCATGAAAGCGGACTATAAGCAGGATTGCGCGAAAGAAAAGGGGTCACGCAGGGAATTTGCGGGGCTTGGCAGAGGCGGGCAGGGCGCTAGCTTTGGTAAAAGCGGAGGAATGATGCAACAGGCATTGGTAATCGGCGCATCAGGTGGCATCGGGGCGGCGGTGGCTTTGGCCTTGGAAGGGCAGGGCTGCGCCGTCACCCGCGTGTCGCGCAGCGTGGACGGGCTGGATCTGACCGATGAGGCCAGTGTGCAAAGCTGCCTTGAAAGGCTGGAAGGCCACTTCACCACCGTCTTTGTCGCGACCGGCGCGCTGGAACTAGGGCCCTACCGCCCCGAAAAATCACTGCGCGCGGTGGACCCTGCGGCTTTTGCGGCCCAGTTTGCGCTGAATGCCACCGGGCCGCTTTTGGTGCTCAAACACGCCCTCCGCCTTATGCCCCGCGATGTGCCTGTGCGTTTTGCGGCCCTATCAGCGCGGGTTGGGTCTATCGGCGACAACCATTTGGGCGGCTGGTATGGCTACCGCGCGGCCAAAGCGGCGCTAAACCAGTTGATCCACACTGCCGCTATCGAGGTGGCGCGCAGTCATCCGCAATCTGTTGTAGTCAGCCTGCACCCCGGCACGGTTGACACCGATCTGACGCGCGCCCATCGCGGCACCCATCCGGCCATGCCTCCCGCTGAGGCAGCAGCGCATTTGCTGGCCGTGTTGGAGGGTTTGACCCCTGCTCAAACGGGCGGTTTTTATGATTGGCAGGGCAAAGGCGTGCCGTGGTAGCGGCTAATCGACGCTGTTGGCCTGCAACACCTCTAGCGGTACGATATCCAAAGCGCGGCGGTGGGTGCCAGACAAGTTGACCTGCGGTGCCGCCCCCTCTTCATGCGCTTGCAGGAACCGACTGGCGCACAGGCACCAGCGGTCACCGGGTTTCAGCCCGACAAAGCCGTACTCCGGGCGCGAGGTGGACAAATCATTGCCAAGGTATTTTGACAGGGCTAGAAACTCGGCCGTCATGACGGCACAGACGGTGTGTTGGCCGCGATCTTCTGGCCCCGTGTCGCAGCACCCGTTGCGGTAAAATCCGGTCATGGGCTTGGTCGAGCAGGGCTGCAACGCGCCCCCTAGCACGTTCAAAGAAGGGTCTGGCATCGGGCGCGCTCCGGATTTTGCAGGTTTTGTGGAAGCCAGTTTGCACTTTTCTTGGGGCAAAGGTCAACCGGTGGCATAGGGTGCTTGACCTATCGCTGCGTCCTGCGGATGCTTGGCTGACACAACAGGGGAATGCCATGGTCCTGAAAAGCAACGACGTGTCGCAGGCCGTGCGCCCGATACATCAAGCGCGGTCGATGCCTGCGGGCTTTTACACCGACCCCGCCCATTTCGCGCTGGAACGCGAGGGCTTGTTTCTGCGCCATTGGTTCTTTGTGTGCCGCGAAGAGATGCTGCCCAACCCCGGCGATTACCGCGCCTTTGACAGCCCCGGCGGCCCGCTTGTCGCCCTGCGCGGGGCGGATGGCATCTTGCGGGTCTTTGCCAATTACTGCCGCCATCGTGGGTCTATCCTGCTAGAGGGGCAGGGCAATACGGGTGGCAAAGTCATGTGCCCCTATCACGGGTGGAGCTATCTGAACGATGGCCGCCTGTACGGCTGCCCCGATATGAAAGACGCCGAAGGCTTTGATCGGCGCGAAAACGGCATGGTGGCCTTGGCCTGCGAAACTTGGGCGGGCTTTGTCTTTGCCCGCTTTGCATCCGATGGCCCCAGCTTGGCCCAACACTTGGGCGACCTGCCCGAGCGTTTAGCCTCGCACAGGCCCGAAGAGATGCGCTGCACGTGGACAGTGACGCTAGAGCCTGAGTGCAACTGGAAACTGATCTTGGAAAACGCGATGGAGACCTATCACACCGGCATCGTGCACCGCGATACGGTGGGGGCGCAAACCTCGCGCACCTTGGCGACCAAGGGCAACTGGATTTGCATTCAGGTGATCTCGGGTCGATCGGTTGCCACATTGTCAGACACGATCCCGCCCTTTGATAAGATAGACGGACTAGACGCCGATGCGCGAATGGGCACCTATTTCACCGTGGCCCTGCCCACGATGCAATTCGCCGTGGCGCAAGATTGCCTGTGGTGGCTGAACGTCACCCCCATTGCCGCTGGCAAATCGCGGCTGGAAATTGGCGGATGTTTTCCCGCTGCGCGCCTAAAGCAGCCCGATTTTGCCACCCGCGCCGCGCCCTATTACGACCGCTGGGAACGGGTGGGGCGCGAGGATGTGGGCATCTTGGAAAAGCAGCAAAAGGCGTTGGCCTCGGCGCTGTATCGCCCGGGGCCGCTGTCGGGGCGTGATGATATGGTGCAGGCCTTGGGCGTTTGGGTGCTGGATCAGCTTGGTCTTTTGCCGCCGGCTTAACATCACTTCCCCTTTACCCAAGCCTCGCCCCTTTCTATAAGGCGCGCATGAGGTTGATAGGCGTGATCCCCTTCCGAATTATTGGCCCGGCGTTCTGATCTCAGACGCCGGGACAACGGCGCTTGGCCGCCCCCATCCGATCTTTTGCCCAATTCTCCTGCAAGGACTGCCCCGATGTGCGCTGACACGCCGACCCCCGACTACCGCGACAGTGTTTTTCTGCCCGAAACTGACTTTCCCATGCGCGCAGGCCTGCCCCAGCGCGAGCCTGATTGGCTGGCCCGGTGGGAGCGGATCGGTGTTTACAACCGCCTGCGTGGTAAGCCGGGGCGGGCCGATTTCACGCTGCACGATGGCCCGCCCTATGCGAACGGCCATTTGCACATCGGCCATGCGCTGAACAAGGTGCTCAAAGACATGGTGGTGCGCAGCCAACAGATGATGGGCAAAGATGCGCGCTATGTGCCGGGCTGGGATTGCCACGGTCTGCCGATCGAATGGAAGATCGAAGAGCAATACCGCGCCAAAGGGTTGAACAAAGACGATGTGAACATCGTCGATTTCCGCCAAGAATGCCGCCGCTTTGCCGAAGGCTGGATCGACGTGCAACGCGCCGAATTTAAGCGGCTGGGCATCACGGGTAACTGGGACGATCCCTATTTGACGATGAACTACCACGCCGAGGCGGTGATCGCCGACGAGTTCATGACGTTTTTGATGAACGGCAGCCTCTATCAGGGTTCAAAACCCGTGATGTGGTCGCCGGTGGAAAAGACCGCATTGGCCGAGGCCGAAGTGGAATATCACGACCTGACCAGCCATACGATCTGGGTGCGGTTTCCGGTGGTTGGTACTAACGCATTCGGCAACGAGGAAATTGAGTTCTTGACCGGAACGTCGGTTGTGATCTGGACAACAACTCCTTGGACGATCCCCCAGAATCGTGCGGTGGCTTACAATCCCGCGATCCCGTACAGTGTGTTCCGGATTATGGAAACAAATGAAGGTAGCCTCGCTCAACTTGGCGAAAGAATCGTAATCGCTGACGCACGCGCTGAAGAAGTCTTCAAGGCAGCGAAAGTGGTCGCAATTCGCGAGCGACCTGTTGATCCTCGGCAGATTGACACGCTTGAGCACCCCTATGCAGGCATCGAAGGCGGCAAAGACGAGTGGGACTATCGCGTCCCCCTTCTGCCCGGCGACCATGTGACGGATGATGCGGGCACGGGCTTTGTGCATACCGCCCCCAGCCACGGCGATGACGACTATCAGATGGGCGTCAAGTTTGGCCTTCCCATGACCTATAACGTCGAAGCCGACGGGTCTTACCGCGCCAACCTGCCCTTGTTCGGCGGCCAAGCGATCCTGACGGCGGAAGGCAAAGAAGGCCCTGCCAATGTCAGCAATATCAAGGCGCTGGCATCGGTGGGCGGGCTGTTTGCCAAGGGCAAGCTGAAACATTCCTACCCCCATTCGTGGCGCTCTAAAGCGCCGCTGATCTACCGCAACACGCCGCAATGGTTTGTGGCGATCGACAAAAGCTTGGACGATGGGCTTTCAACTTACGGCGATACGATCCGCAAACGCGCGCTCAATTCCATCAACCAACTGGTAAACTGGACCCCGCCGTCTGGCCGCAACCGCCTGCATGCGATGATCGAGGCGCGCCCCGACTGGGTGCTGTCGCGCCAACGCGCTTGGGGCGTGCCTTTGACTTGCTTTACCAAAGTCGGCGTCAAACCCACCGACGATGACTTTTTGCTGCGCAACGCCGAGGTGAACGCCCGCATCCGCGCCGCGTTTGAGGCAGATGGGGCGGACGTTTGGTATAAGGATGGTTTCAAAGACCAGATGCTGCACGGCATCGTTGATCCTGCCGCTTATACCCAAATCTTTGACGTGCTGGATGTGTGGTTCGATTCCGGCTCTACCCACGCGTTTGTGCTGCGCGACCGCGAAGATGGCAGCGCTGATGGCATTGCTGACCTGTATTTGGAAGGCACCGATCAGCATCGGGGCTGGTTCCACTCCTCGCTGTTGCAAGCCTGCGGCACCAAGGGCCGCGCGCCTTATCGCGGCGTTTTGACCCACGGCTTCACGCTGGACGAACAGGGCATGAAAATGTCCAAGTCCTTGGGCAATACCGTGGCCCCCCAAGCCGTGATCGACGAATACGGCGCAGATATCCTGCGCCTGTGGGTGGCGCAGGCTGATTACACCCTAGA
>CAXNKP010000108.1:0-7027 GCA_964202815.1 Stagnihabitans sp.
CCAGCCGATTTGGTGGTTTTGGGGGACGGGGTCAAGGGCACCGTTGATTTGTTTGCCTGCGCATGTTGCCAAGAGGGGCGTTGACGCGGCCGCCTGAGCGAATTACACGATGGGACAGTGCGGGCGTGGCGGAATGGTAGACGCGACAGACTCAAAATCTGTTATCGCAAGGTGTGTCGGTTCGAGTCCGACCGCCCGCACCAGTGTTTAAAAAAGTATGTAGCAGTAACAATGGTTCGACGCGTTCAGGGTTTATTGTATTCCGCTTTTTATCCCCCTTTACTTTGACACTGGGATGGAACTTGACACATCTATGCTGTTAGAGCGCGGCTCTTGAATTGCTGAAGTGATACTCATAGCCTTGAGGACATGGATCAGACCTTAGAGGCACTTCGCGGGTGTAGCTCAATGGCAGAGCAGAAGCTTTCCAGTCTTATGACGAGGGTTCGATTCCCTTCACCCGCTCCATTCAAGAACTAGGGCGTGTTGGCGTTTGAGAATTCCCAAACCTGGATTAAAGTGATTGAAGGTTACCAGATGGGAAGCTGTCTTGCTCGCCCGACGGTCGCATTTGTCGTATAGATCGTGCCAAGCGCTGTTATCGAACCAAATGCTTTTGCTGCAATAGCTTGCTTCGTGCTCACCGAAATCGTCAGTTTGGTAGCATCAGTGCCCGCCTCTGCCGTTGCCTGCAATGCCAAGCTAGGTGCCAAGGTAGGGTTGCAAGCCACCTCGTTCCCGTCCGTGACGATCAAAGATGAGTTGCGGGCAATCATGGGCTTGGTGAGAGTATCCGCCTGCGTCTTGACAACCAAACCAGCGGTTGCGTCTAGGCCTGGCAACGTGTTCAAGCCCGTCTCAACATGCGCGATGAGGGCGGTTGACACAAAGTGGATGTCAGAGATGGCAAGGGTTAGTCGCTTTGCCCCGGTTGGCGGCACGATTAGGGCGGCATCGTTGGCTAAAACCAGTCGGCCATGCCGCATAGGCTCGCTGACAAAGCGGCGCAGCGGTGCGATGGATTTTTCGATCCAAAGACCGGTTTGGATCGTTGCGGCCAAATCTGGTGGGAATGGGATTAAAGCACGCGGCCCTGATACGTTACAGAAGATGGGCCTTTTTGGAGCGCTTGCGCGGCGGTGTCGGTGCTGCAAAGCGTCAGAATCTGGCCCAGCAACAGGCCTGCGGGCCCACCGTCCACAAATGCCACCTGCGTCCGTTGCGGTGCCATCATCCTTCGTGTTCACAGACCTGCAGGGATCTCACCGCGACGTTTCAATACTCTTGGTGGACAGGAGGCGCCATGACTGGTTATAGACACCCCCATCACTCTTGTGAATTTGGGCAGGGATATCAGGTGTATGTCTTCCTGCCCGCACGATCAGCGCTGCTTTGCTTAAGTCAACCCCGAAGAGGTCGGAATGGTGCAGGCTAATCCAGCCCCAACCCATGCGCTGGATTGGTCTTTGCTTGACCACGATGGACTGATGACGCCGGTGCTGGTTGCGCATTTCGGGCCCCTATCCGTTCAGGTTCTTCGAACCGAGGTTTCGGGTGCTGCGGCATTTCGCCGCATCTCGCAGCTATACCAGACCGCCACCGGAACGATTATTCTGGATGCCGAAATGATATTGAACGCGGCAGCGCTTCCCGCGCAGGTTCTGGCAGGCTTGCAAGACAGTTCGATCCCCTTCGGTCAGCTGGTGATCGAGGCGGGCATTGCCGCTTGCTCGGTCGATCGTGAGATCACCTGGCTGATGACCTCTTTGGACAGCGAAAGAAGAGCTTGCCGACGGCATCGACTGATAAATGCGCGATCGGGCAAAGAGTTATGCGCGATTGTCGAAACCCTCAGCCCTCTTTCGGTCTTAAGGACCGCACAAGAAGCATTCGGTGCCAAGAACCTTTGCCATGATTAGCTGACGCCAAGGTGGCTAAGGTGAGCGCAACCGAGGTGAACGCCAAGTATGAAGAGATCGTGGCGAAGGCGGGGAAGGGGTGCTGTTGGGTCGGCCAGAACCGAACTGCGTGTCGCCCAAGGTCTTCGCCCCGGTCGTGGTAACGGGGCGGCTGCCTGTGGCCAAGCTGGCAGAGGACTATCTGGCAAAGGGGGCGAAAGACCTGCAGCCGGGTGGGTATATGAGCATGAGGTTCAAGGTGGGGCTGTTTTCTTCGGCCGATCGCGACAGGCAGGTGGCACAGGTTATCCACCCCGTAGTCCCTGAGAAACTCCACCGTAGTCGCCATCGTGAAACGCCCATTTAATCTCCATCAGGCGCGGCATCTCAGATCAGGTGAAAATCGGGAGGGTGGCAGCCAAGACCTTGAAGTTATCTACAAGCTGCGATTCGAGGCAATTCACAGGCTACATGTGGGGTTGTCCGATAAGAATCCGGCGTGATTCGTTCTCTGGCACCTCAACAGCCCCCCCTCCTGCACCTGAAGCGTGAGTTCATTCCGCCGCATAGTCGTGCCGTCAGCATGGCTAAAGTAGGGCTTGAAGTCACGGGCTGCATATTTCTTGTGCCAGTTTTGGCGCTCTGCAGGCCAACGCCCATTCTTCAGATTGTGGTCAAACCAATCCTGCTTAAACGTGTATTCCTTCAAGCTATGTCCAAGACGCTTTGCCTGTTTGAGCCGCAACAACTCACTTATGGCAAACGCATAAGCGTCTTCGTAAACGGTCAGCTTTGTGCTTTTCGTCACATAGCCCGTATGCCCGCCAATCTTGAGGCGCATGTACCAAGTGGCAGGACGATGGGATTGTGAACTGGGCACGGCAACGGCGAGATTGCGCTGGAACAAAACCAGTGCCCCGCCAAAATGCTCAACCTTGTTTTCGTAGTATGCCATTTGAACACCCCAGAGCAGGTGAAAACGCTACGATACTGCTATTTCCGCTAACCTAACGTGTCAACATACATTGGCGGATGCTAACGTTCTGCTACCCAATAAAAAAGCCCCACATTTCTGCAGGGCTTTGTTTTTGTTGTATTTTTTGATAGTGTCGCTTAACGCTTGGAGAACTGGAAGCTCTTACGCGCTTTGGCCTTGCCGTATTTCTTGCGTTCTACCACGCGGCTGTCGCGCGTCAGGAAGCCTGCGGCTTTCAAGGCGCCGCGCAGGGCGGGTTCGTACAGTTGCAGCGCTTTGGAAACGCCGTGCTTCACAGCACCGGCTTGGCCCGACAGGCCGCCACCGGCAACCGTTGCCATCACGTCGAACTGGTCTTCGCGGCCGGCAATGGTGAACGGCTGGCGCAGGATCATCTGCAGCACCGGGCGGGCGAAGTATTCCGCCATGGTCTTGCCGTTGACAATGACCTTGCCGGTGCCCGGCTTGATCCAGACGCGGGCGACCGCGTTTTTGCGCTTGCCCGTGGCATAGGCGCGGCCCAACTTGTCGCGCACTGCAACACGCACTGGGGCAAGGGCTTTCACAGGGGCCGCAGCGCCCACGGCCGATTTCAGATCGTCAAGGGATTTGATTTCCGACATGATCAAGCGCTCCGGGTGTTCTTGGGGTTCATCGCTTTGATGTCGATGACCTCGGGTTGCTGGGCTTCATGCGGGTGGGCGGCGCCGGCATAGACGCGCAGGTTCGTCATTTGAACGCGGCCCAAACGGTTGCGCGAGATCATCCGCTCGACCGCTTTTTCCACGATGCGCTCAGGGTGTGCGCCGTCAAGGATTTGCTCGGCCGTGCGCATCTTGATGCCGCCCGGGTGGCCGGTGTGCCAGTAGTAGGTTTTGTCCTTGCGCTTGGTCCCGGTCATCTGGATCTTGTCAGCATTGATGATGATGACATTATCCCCCATGTCCATATGGGGCGTGAAGGTCGGCTTGGTCTTGCCGCGCAGGATCGAGGCGGCCAACGTGGCAAGCCGGCCCAGAACAACGCCTTCAGCGTCGATCAGGACCCACTTTTTCACGATATCCGCAGGCGTTGCGGTGAAGGTTTTCATATCAGAACCCAGTGTGAAAGGGCGGGCAAGCCGCCGTGGTCGAAGATAGGGGCTTATCGCCCAACGCCCGCTGCCGGTCAAGGGGCTGAAGAAAGTTTAAAACGTGTTAAACCAATGGTTTGAAATATGTGGTATTAATATACCCCATCTATTTCAAGATCGGTGGGCGCGTTGGATCAGTCCCCGGCCCCTTGGCTGCGGCCACGGGTGCAGGCGGTGCCACCCGCGTCAAGGGCGCCAAAATCTGCCCCGCCTGCGCGATGCGTTCAAACAACGGGGCCTCGGCCTCGGTAAACACCAGATCCAAAGCGGCCGCATCAAGGCCAGAGAAAGCCAAAGCTTCCGTCACCGCTCGCCCCATGCGCGGTGCGTCTTCGGGTGCCAGCCCGCTTAAAGCCATAACATGGCCCCAACCGCCATCTTGATATTCCACCTGTGCCAAAGCGCCTTGCGACTGTGCAGGCAGCAAGGCGCGCAAGGCCTGATGCAACCCCTCTGGCAACAACGGCGCGGCCAGTCGGGCAATCTGGGCGCTGTGCTCTTGCGGGGCGTCTTGGGTCAGCATCTGCGCCAGCCACTCGATAGACCCTGCCGCCAGAACCGTCTCGCACCCAGCCCCCGCGCCAAGGTTCAGCCCCAAGGCCAGACCCTGCCCCGCCAATTGCGCGGCCACCACGCGGCCGGGCAAGGCGGCATAGGGCACCGGCCTGTCACTTATCGTGGCCAAGCGTTCTTCGGTGTCAAAGGCAAGCAACATGCGCCCCATTGACAGGTCAAACACCCGCGGCTCCAGCGTATCGCCCTGCGCCTCTTGCTCTAGCACCAAAAACAGTTCTGCATCGGCAAAGGCGTGCCAAAAGGCCAAGGCCTCTGGCTCACCGCCAGCCTCCATCGCAGCATGGGCATGATCAAGTAGCGTCATTCCAACCCCCAATTTCCGTTACGCCAGCGCTAAAGCGCCACGGCCACCGCATCAAGGCCTAATCCCCCTTTCAGCGGACAGGCGATCAGCAGGTTTGATGGCATGCCCATGTTTTGGCCAGCCCGCCCTTGCCCGCGCGCAAAAGATCGGCCCCAAAGCCGCCCAAGGTTGATCTTTGCGCCCAAAGTCTTTGGTGCTACACCGCCCACGACTGGCCTGAAAAGGGATATGCGATGAAAGACGTAATGATTGGCGGCCTGACCGTCTCGAACGACAGACCACTTTTGGTCATCTCAGGCCCATGCCAGTTGGAAAGCCTGACCCATGCGCAAATGATTGCAGGCCATATGGCCGAGGTTTGTGCCGCCTCTGGCGCGCAATATGTCTTTAAAGCCAGCTATGACAAAGCCAACCGCACCAGCCTGAGCGGGCGGCGCGGCTTGGGGATTGCGGCGGGCTTGCAGGTGCTGGCCGCCGTACGCGCCATGGGCATCCCCGTGCTGACCGATGTGCATGACATCGGTCAGGCGCAGGAAGCAGCAACAGTTGTAGATGTGATCCAGATCCCCGCATTCCTATGCCGCCAAACCGATTTATTGCTGGCTGCGGGCGAGACGGGGGCCGTGGTCAATATCAAAAAGGGCCAATTCCTCGCCCCTTGGGATATGGCCAATGTGGCGGCTAAGGTCGCATCCACTGGCAATGACAAGATCTTACTCACCGAGCGTGGCGCAAGTTTTGGCTACAACACGCTGGTGGCCGATATGCGCAGCCTGCCCATTCTGGCGCGCACCGGCTACCCCGTTGTGATGGACGCCACCCATTCGGTGCAACAACCCGGCGGGCAGGGCAATTCGTCGGGCGGCCAGCGCGAGTTTGCCCCTGTCATGGCGCGCTGTGCGGTGGCTTTGGGCATTGCGGGCGTCTTTATCGAAACACATGAGGACCCTGACAATTCGCCCTCTGACGGACCCAATATGATCGCTCTCAAAGACATGCAGGCGCTGATTTCCAGCCTGATGGACTTTGACCGTTTGGCCAAAGCCAACCCGCTGCGCCCTTAAGCCACTTGCCCCGCAGCCCACCCAGATGCCCAAGCCCATTGGAAGTTATACCCACCCAGCCAACCGGTGACGTCAACAACCTCGCCCACAAAATACAAACCCGGCACTGCCTTGGCCTGCAGGGTGCGCGCATCCAATGCGTCGGTATCTACGCCACCCAAGGTCACCTCGGCCGTGCGGTAGCCTTCTGATCCAACAGGCATCAGTGCCCAGTCTTGCAGATGGCGGGCAATGCGCTCGATCTCGGCCCCCGACAATGCGGCCATCGGGCTTTCGGCATGGCCGACCTGTTCGGCCAAGACCCGCGCCAAACGCTCTGGCACCAAAGCCGCCAAAGCAGTTCGCAAGACTTGTCGCCCATTGGTGGCTTTGGCCGCACGCAACGCAGCCCCCACATCCAAATCAGGACACAGCGCCAAGCGCACACCCTGCCCCTCGCGCCAATAGCTAGAAACCTGCAAGATCGCAGGCCCCGACAGCCCGCGATGGGTGAATAAAGCGGCCTCATCAAAACCGGGCCCCACGGGCTTACCCGCTGCATGTGCACGGGCCTGCACGTTCAAAGATACGCCCGTTAATGGCGCCATCCACGCCAGTTCCTGTTCGGCAAAAGTTAAAGGAACAAGGGCGGGGCGCGTTTCCAGCAGCGGCAGTCCAAAAGCCTCGGCCAGTTTATACCCATAGCCCGTGGCCCCCATCTTGGGGATCGACTTGCCCCCCGTGGCCACGATGACCGACAAGGCCTGCACCGGCCCGCGCGCGGTTTGCACCACAAAGCCCTTGGCCTCTTGGCGCACTTCGCCCAAGGTGCAGTTCAACCACAAAGCCACCTTGGCACGGCCCATATCGGCCAAAAGCATGGCCACAATCTCTTTGGCCGATCCGTCGCAAAACAACTGACCCAGCGCCTTTTCATGCCACGCAATCCCCGCCGCATCGACGCGTGCCACGAAATCTAACGCGGTAAAACGTTTAAGCGCCGAAAGCGCAAAGCGCGGGTTCTTAGACAAAAACCGCTCTACCCCCAAGCCAAGATTGGTGAAATTGCACCGCCCCCCACCCGAGATTCGGATCTTT
>CAXNKP010000109.1:0-7009 GCA_964202815.1 Stagnihabitans sp.
ATAGTCTCACCCAGCCAGGCAGGCGGCACCTTAAGGTAATCCAACGCAATCGCATCGCCGGGGCGGGCATAGCCGACCAATGGCCCCCACGACGGCAGCGGCAATCCACTGCCCGCCACTGCGTAGCCGATAAACGGCACTTGCAGCGGCTCGGCCACCCAGTCGAGGTGCCTTTTGGCCACAGCCGTGCCCAGCGTCAGGCGCGAGTGCAGCAGTTGCAGTTCCGCATTTGGCTTTGTCCCGCCGCCCATAAGGTCTGCTAGGCCGTCGGGCAGGGCTAGGCTGGGCGCCCTGTCTTCGATCTGTATCAGGGCATTGGCTTGGTAGGTGGGCGGCGTATTCTTAAGCCACGCGGCCCCCAAGGCCAGGGCCGCAGCGCAGCTGAGCGCTATCCACCACTTTCCAGACCACAGGATCAATGCGATCGAGCCGAGGTCAATCTCGTCTTGCTCGGGTTCTTGTTGCGCCGAAACTGGGGTCTTCAAGGGATCACATACTCCACGAGGCCAGACGCTTAGCCCAGGTTTGCGACGCGTTAACAATCTCGACAAAGGCCTGATCATAGGCGGCTTGGCCGTTTTGGTAGGGGTCGGCGATGCCCTTGGCACCAGACCAATGGTCAAGCAGCATGGTGCGGGCCGTCAAGTGCGACGCGATCTGGCGGATCTCGTCGCGGTGCGCGCGTTCCATCACCAGGATCAGGTCATGTTCTGCGCCCATGGCGGACGTGAACTGCCGCGCCCGGTGGGCTGAGAGGTCAAGCCCAAGGCCGCTTGCCAGCGCCGCAATCTCGCCCTGCGCGCCGTGTCCGACCACGGCATGCAGGCCTGCAGAGCTGACAGCGACGCCCGCCACGTCGCGGCGCAACAGCCCCTCTGCCAGTGGAGATCGGCAGATATTACCTACACAGACGACAAGAATTGATGGCATCAAAGGCTCAATTCGTCAGGCTTTGCGCTGTGCTATAGGCCCCGACGGAGGGCAAAATGCGGCTGATTGTGTCATTCCAGCGCTGCAGCGGTGCGGTGGTGATATAGACCACGTCACGGACCTCCAATTCAAACCGGGTTCCCAGCAGCAAACCGGTGGGGGAGCTGACATCCAACTGGTAGACTGTCATGCCGCTGGCTTGCGCCCGGAAGACAAAGACCCCCCGCGCATCAGCACGGTTCTGGTTTAGGCCACCCTGGCGGGTGATGGCCTGTGTCAAGCTGATCGGATCCTTGGAAAGGTCTATAGCCGCTGTGTTGATCTCGCCCAGAACATAGGCCTCTGCCACTTTCATCCGCGGCACGGTGATCATGTCGCCTGACGCCAAGGTCGGATTGTTTTTCTGTAACTCGCCCGACATGAAGGCTGCCAAATCTACGCTGTAAAGCTTGCCGTCCCGGCGCACAGTGATCGCGCGGGGGTCCGCGTCGGCCGCCATGCCACCGGCCGCGTTGATCGCATCCAGCAGCGTCAGCGGATTGGTGTCGAGGGATAAGGTGCCGGGGCGGTTCACAGTGCCGATTACCGTGATCTGGTGGGCGTTAAACGAAAGCACACGGATGTCCACCTGTGGCGCTGGGAAGTATTTGGTTAGGGCTTGCGTCATCTCGCCCCGAAGTTCCTCGACGGTTTTTCCAGCGACGGGGACGGTGGTCAGGAAGGGGTAAGCCAGAGTTCCGTCAGCTTTGACGACAAAGCCTGCGCCCGGCTCTGCTGAGGGCACTGTGAGCTCGGGGTGGTCAAAAACGTAAATCGACAAGACATCTCCGGGGCCGATCTTGTATTCTGCGGACTTGGCCGAGGGAAGTTCGGTCATCTTTGGCCCATCGAGACTTTTGGCAAAGGCGGAGATATTGTCTTTGGAGATGCGCACGATGGTTACTTGGGTTTCGGCTGCAACCTTCTCTTGCGCCTTTTGCGCCGTTGGGAAGGTTACCGAGCCATCTGTACAGGCCATAAGCAAACACAGGGACAAAAGTCCAGGCAAAGAAAAGCGCATCGCGTCCCTCCGGTGAGAGGGGGACTGTGCCGCAATCCTGCGGCCAGTCCCCATGTTTGAGATCAATTGGTGCCGTTTGTCGAGGATGTGCCGCCTGCGGCGAGGCCGATGACCAAAAGCCCCAATCCAAGGCCAATGCCCATTCCACTTGTGCCGCCACCAAGGCGACCCACGCAGGATTTCTTCAAGAATACCTGCTGGCCCTGTGCGTTCAGAACTTTTTTGTCGGGCGTTGCCACCCAGCCTGCGCTGTCCAGAATGTAGCCCTTTTCGTCCACGAACTGCCCCTTGGCATTATAACCCGGCACGCAGCCATCAGAGTCAAAGGGAGAGGCCGTCTGGGCAAAGGCGGCACTGGATGTGATCACGCCGGCAAGGGCGATGGCAAGAAGTTTCATTATATCCTCATTTGCTAGGGTTGGGTGGTTTTGCATTTAGTGCGGTTCGATTTGGATATGGCCCAGCCCCGAACTGACCCACTGATCAGAGCGGATCAGGCCACCGGTGTTGGGTGACATGACGTAAGTGTTGGAAAAACGCGTCTGCGACCCGATGCAAGTTTCGCTGAAGGTGCTGACCTTGGGTTTGGTTTGGTTTTTCGCCGCGCGCATCGTACAGACAAAGACCTCGGACTGATCGTGGTTTTCGCCGTCCAGCCAGTGCATCGTCCGGCTAAACTCTCCGCCACCATGCCGCAGCGCGGATGCGGCGCCTTGGGCATCGGCAATCAATAAATCCGCCCCAAAGCCGCGCGTGGCGATGATCTGGCCATCCTGCAGCGTCAGCCCGATGCCATCGGTGCTGCGCCATTCGCTGACATCAGACCGCAGCGATATGCGTGCCATGGGCCCGGCAACGTTTCGCGCCGGGATTGCCACGTCGATCATCGGCGTCCCTACGTCCACCCGCATCGACACAGCTTCGGCCGAGGGCGAAAGACGGACCATCCCCTTTTCTGTTACGGTCCTTAAGGCTCCACATCCCGCCAGCATAAGGCAGGCTAAAGCAGCGGGCCATGACAGCGCCATGCGGCGTCTAGATTTTATACGCAGGGTCATCGCCAGAATGTCCCCCAAGTGCTTGCCATCGTGCCTTGGCCGTAGCCTTGTAGCAGGCCGTGCAGTCGGTTGCGCATATTCAACTGCGCGCCACCGTCGCGCAGGATCGGCCGCAGCGTCACATGGGCTGCCGTTGTCGCTGGCTTGCCGGTGAACCACGCCAACGGGGCGATTATGACAAATCCCTTGTCAAACGACCCCTCGCCGAAATCTTCGTAGGACACGTCGGTCTGTGTGGCAAAGACGCCAATCTTCCAACCATTATCAAAGGCTCGACTAACGGTCAGTGTTGATCCCCAGTCCCCAGCCAAATAGCGGCCAGCGTCGATCTGCACCTGATAATCGCGGTTCAAAGTGTAATAGGCCGACAGGTGGCCAGTCATCACCTGATAATCGTAGTCCTGCACGCCCAAAAGCTTGTTTTGGTCGCGCTGCGCCACGTAACCCACCTCGGCCCCAAGCGATAGGCGGCTATCGTGCTGTCGCCACAGCACCTCAGCCGCGACACCGGCAAACATCGGCTCCAGATAGCCCAGCGAGATATGGGTGAAGAGGGCAGGCCCGATCTTGCCAAAGTGATCGACTGTCAGGTTTTCCAGCCCGTTTGCCCCCTCTTGCGCATAGGCCAGCGCATCTGAACGCACATGCGGCAGGACCGAGTCTGACACCCTGTCAGACGATCCGGAATTGCCCGCGATCTTCAAGCGGACTGCGCCGGAAACCGACAGGTTGGGCGAAAACGCGTATTTGAACATAGGTTGCAGGCCCACATCGCCGCGCAGCGGGCTTTGGGGATCAAACAGGTTCAAGCTGATATAGGGCGTAACCCCCCAGCCAAAGGGCAGCACATCGCCCAATGACAAGGCCGGCCCCATTTCTGCCGACGCAAATCCTGCGGCAGACAGCCCAAGTGCCGTCTGACCTTGGTCATATTGCAGCGTCTGCAGGGTGTCGCGGTTCAGCGTTACCCGTGCCACGGGCATCCCGTTAACGGTCGGCTCGACCACAAAAGTCGTGATCTTGGCCGGAAGATCCGCCGACAAGACCCGCGCCGCGCGCCCTATCATCTGCGCAACAAGGCTGTAACGGGTATTTTCTATCTGCAAGACGGCAGTTTCGCCTGAAACTGTCAGGCCCACGAGGGTAATCCCCTCGGCCCGTAGGTCAAATTCGACGGATTTGCGTAAGGCGGTGCTGTCGATGGGCCCCATGGAACCATGGGCAAAAGGCGGTGGAGCGGGGCTTCGGTCGCCACCAGCGGGAGACGTCTTGGGGTTAAACGTCAGCGTGACGCCGGCCGAAAACATTGACCCCTGCATCGCTTGGGCACCCAAAACCACGCCGGGCGCGGCGGCATAGGTCACCCCGACGTTGAACGGCGTGCGATAGTCCAGGACGCCGCCGTCAACTTCCTGCTGATGCGCGTCCGATGAATATTCTATCGAAAACCGTGTCTTGGCATTGGCCTGCCAATCAATCCCGCCAAAGGGCGCCATGGGCCCATGAAACCTTACGCCGCGGTCAGGCGTGCCACCAAGGCCCACGTCGAGCACGCGGGTGTCCCAACCGAAGGGGTTGGGCACCCCGCCATGAGAGCCCATACGCCCCCAGCCCAGCCCTGCCGTGGCCGTGACCCCAACGCCAAGTGTCTTGGTGGCTACAAGGTATTCGGCACTGTTGACCCCTGTCCCCACCATGTCACGCAGTCCTATGGCCAGCGCGGGCCAAGGGCCGGTTTCATCCATAAGGCGATATTGCAAATCAAAACTGCGATCGTACAAAACACCTTCCGTCACCCCATCAAACCTTCCATACCGAAATGCCCCCGTCAGGCGGGGCGCTGATTGGAAGGTCAGTGTGACGATTCGACGGATTTGGTTTCCAGAAATTGTTGCTGCAACTTGGGCGTCAGGAAGGGAAAGGGCGGTGGGCATTTCGATCAGTCCGGGCATGCCATAGACGTTCAACACCTGCCCATTGTCCACGCCATCGGCATAGGCATAGGCAGATTGCACGGCCAATGTGCTGGCCGCGACAAGCAGTCTTTGCAGTTGGTTCAGACAGTGTTTCGACAAAGCTGTAACTTCCATCCACCTAGGCTAAGGATACACGCCTTAGTAGTTATCACAAAAAAATTCTTTGGGTAAGCGCTGAGGCTACCGCACGCCCGGCCACGTAACGGTACCCCCGAAAGACTCACACAGAAACTCTCGTAGCAACCGTTTCATCACATCCTCCTAAGGTATAAACAGTTCATACTTTTGTCAGCCAGTTTGTTTCCGTTTCGATATACCTAAATGCCAAGCCGCTGGGGAACCAACTGTTCGGCGTCAGTGCTAAAGCGCGTGGCGCGGCCCATAAAATCAATCAACAACCAGACCCGCTTTTGCGCGTCCATCCGCTCGACTGTTGCCAAAAAGGCCGCAAAGGGCCCGCTGGATACATAGACCTTGTCGCCCGGTTGCAGGGCATTTGTGGCACTATTGTCCAAATTGCCTGCACATCTTTGCCTTAGAAGTTCGATCAACCCGTTGGGCAGCCGACTTGGCCCGCCAGATACATTTCCCACCAACCGCGAAATTCCCCGTGTACTGCGGATCTTGGGCCATTCTGGCTGGGTGATGTCAAATTCCACGAAAACATATCCCGGAAACATCGGCCGCAAAATGCGCTGAGGGCCCTTGTGCGTCTGCTTGGTTTCCCAAATCAGCGGGCGAAACGCGTTGAAGCCCTGTCGTTCCAAGTTCACCAGTGCAACACTGTTGCCATTTGGGCGCAATTGGGCGGCATACCACCCATTCTGCGATGCGAAATCATGGCCGAGGTCAGCAAAATCGTAAGGTGAGCTGGGTTTCATTTCGCGCGCGCTCCGGGGCGATGCAGTTTGCCATCGGCGCGGCGCGTCCCGGCCAACATGATTTTCTGTCGACGTTGCGCTGATCGCACAATCGCACGGTAACTCACCACAAAAAGCACAGCAGACGCCACAGTCGCTATCAGCGCCACATCATCAGCGTTCCAAAAAAGCACTCCCGCCACACTTGGGGCTGCAATAAACGGCATAAGGATCATCGTGGCCACAGGATTAGAGAGGGCGCGATGCTTTTTGCGCAGCACCAGAATTTCAAAGCCCCGCATCACGACATGGTGAAAATGCATCCGGTCGGGCTTCATTGGCGGGCGGTGGCGTGCCATGCGGCGTGCCATGGTCAAGATCGTGTCGGCAATGGGCCAAAAGAACACCAGCACCAGCGCCCAAGGCGACAGATCCGGCTGCATCTGCAACATGTTTACCGCGATGCAGGACAAGATAAACCCGATGGCAGTGGCCCCCGCATCGCCCAAAAACAATAGCCCGCGCGGAAAATTCAATACCAAGAAGCCGACAAGCGCAGCCCCCATAAGGGCCAGCATCTGAACGACGTCACCCTGCCCGCCCTTAGCCGAAATCACGGCAAGGGCAGCGGCAATGATCATCGCGCAAAAACCGCACAGACCGTGCAACCCATCCATTAAGTTGAACGATTGCGACACCCCCGTCAGCGCGACTACCGTCAATACAATGGCAACGACGCGTTGCTCTAAGACAAAGTCCAGCCCTGAAAAGCCCAACCGTTGAATGATGGTTCCATAGACAAGGATCGCCAGTAAGCTGGCGCAAATGCCCGCCACCAAACGCCAGCGGGGCGCGACACGCCATCCCGCATCCTCAGCGATACCAACTAGAAAAAGGGGCAGCACGCAGGCCAAATATTCCCAGATCTGCGGCAAGCCCCGCGTTGGCCCGATAAGACCACCAAGGGCAAAGATAACCAGAACCGCCAGTCCGCCAAATCGCGAAGTTCTTCGCAAATGCATCGCCTGAACGACGTTCAGGTCATTACGCCGCAGCGTGCCCGCACGGCTGGCCCAAATCGTGGTGAGCGCGAGGACAAAACTTAAAACAGCGAACGAAACCCAA
>CAXNKP010000110.1:0-6881 GCA_964202815.1 Stagnihabitans sp.
TTTGGAATATTACGGCAACTTGTCCAGCTTGAAGGCCGGTCTTGTCACGTGTGACCGGATCACGGCTGTTTCGCCCAACTATGCGTCAGATCTTGTCCGGCAAGAGGCGGGCTTGGGGTTGGAGGGCGTGATTAGAGCGCGCGCCGCAGTTGTCTCGGGCATTTTGAACGGGGTTGATACAGATCTTTGGTCGCCCGAAAAGGAACCTGTGCCCTATTCTGCCGCCGATATGGCGGGCAAAGCCGTCAACCGCGCCAATCTATGCGCCGAGTTCAACGTGGGTGTGTCTGGTCCCTTGGCCATTGTGGTCAGCCGCCTGACGGACCAAAAAGGCATCGATCTTTTGACCCATGTGATCCCTGAATTCATCGCCAATGGCGGTGGGTTGATCGTGCTCGGGTCCGGCGAGACGCAGTTGGAACGGCAGATGCACGATCTGGCGTGGAACTTCCCCGGCCGCGTTGGCCTGCGGATCGGCTATGACGAGGCGATGAGCCATCGGCTCTTCGCCGGGGCTGATGCCGTGCTGGTGCCCTCACGGTTTGAACCCTGCGGGCTGACACAAATGTACGGGCTGCGCTATGGCACTTTGCCGGTGGTGTCTGCCGTGGGCGGGCTGGCCGATACCGTGATCACGGCCAATCCGGCGGCGTTGTCGGCCGGTGTGGCCACGGGCATCACCTTTCACCCAACGGATATACCGGCTTTTTCCATCGCTTTGCGCCAGCTTACAGCACTTTATGCAGATAGGCCCATGTGGGCCAAGGTGCAGCAAAGGGCCATGGCGCAAGATGTCAGTTGGACGGCCTCTGCCGCGAAATATGTGGCGCTTTACGAAGGCATTCGGGGGTGACTTTGCGCTCTGGGCCCTTGGATGGCGCCTTTGCGGGGGTGTCGGTCGGGGCAGGCAGGCCTTGGCCGATGGGGGCCACTGTTGATGCCGATGGAGTGAATTTTGCCGTTTTTTCGGCCCATGCCTTGTCGGTGGATCTTTGCCTTTTCAGTCAGGACGGCCAGCGCGAAACTGCGCGCATCGCCTTGGCCGAGCGGGATGGCGATATCTGGCACGCCCATGTTGGTGGCCTTAAAGCTGGTCAACTTTACGGCTTTCGCGTGCATGGCCCCTATAACCCCGCGCGCGGCCAGCGGTTTAACCGCAACAAATTGCTGATAGATCCCTATGCCAAGGCTTGGTCTGGCCGTTTGATCTGGGCAGATGCGGTGCTGGGCTATCAGGCGAACGCGCTGGAGGGGGACTTGTCCTTTGACCCGCGCGATAGCGCCTTTGCCGTGCCCAAATCTGTGGTGGTCGATGAAAGTGATTTGCCCCCCATGCGCCCTGGCCCGCGCAGGACGCTTTCGTCATCGGTGATCTACGAGGCCCATGTCAAAGGCCTGACCATGCGCCACCCTGGGGTGCCCGCAGACTTGCGCGGCACTTATGGCGGGGTGGGCCATCCGGCGATCATCGACCATTTGGTCAAACTGGGGGTAACGGCGATCGAACTTCTGCCCATTCAGGGCTTTTTTGATGACAAGGTTCTGGCCGCCAAATCGCTGCGCAATTACTGGGGCTATCACACGATGGGCTTTTTCACCCCTGACGCGCGTTATTCCGTTGCCGCTGCGCGCGCCGAATTTCGCGCCATGGTTACGGCCTTGCATGACGCGGGCATCGAGGTGATTTTGGATGTGGTCTACAACCACACAGGCGAGGGCGACGAGATCGGGCCAACCCTGTCCTTTCGCGGCTTTGACAATGAAAGCTACTACCGCCTGACGGAAGGTGGGCGGCGGTACGCCAATTGGTCGGGCACGGGCAATGCGGTCAACCTGTCTCATCCGATGGTGCTGCGATTGGTGACCGATAGCCTGCGCCATTGGGTGAGTGCTTTTGGCATCGACGGTTTTCGCTTTGATCTGGCGCCGATTCTGGGTCGGCAAGATCCAGGCTTTGCTGAAGGGGCTGCGTTTTTTGCGACCCTGCGGCAAGATCCGATTTTGGCGGGCGTGAAACTGATTGCCGAGCCTTGGGACATTGGCCCGCATGGCTATCAGCTGGGCCGCTTTCCTCATCCTTTCGCCGAATGGAATGACCAGTTCCGCGATGGTGTGCGCCGGTTTTGGCGGGGCGATGCGGGCATGTCGCGCGATCTGGCCAAGCGGCTTTTGGGCAGCGCCGATCTTTTTGATTGGGGCGGGCGGGCGGCCACCTCTTCGGTCAATTTCATCACTGCACATGATGGCTTTACGCTGCAAGACCTTGTCAGCTTTACCACCAAGCGCAATCTGGCCAATGGCGAAGACAACCGTGATGGTCATTCTGACAATTACTCCAGTAACTTAGGGGTCGAAGGTCCATCGCACGACACGCGCATCACCGCCGCCCGCGCCCAACGCAAACGCAACCTTTTGACCACACTGATGCTGTCCCAAGGCACGCCGATGCTGCTGGCAGGCGACGAGATGGGCCATAGCCAAGGTGGTAACAACAACGCCTATGCTCAAGACAATGACACGACATGGATCGACTGGGCCAAGGCAGACGGTGATCTTGTGGCCTTTGTGGCGCGCCTGACGGCGCTGCGCCGCACCCATCCCGTGCTGCGCCAGCGCCAATTTCTGCACGGCCGCTATCGGGCGGACGATGACGTGCCAGACGTGCTGTGGCACCGCGCCGATGGGTCGCGGCCCGAGGCTTACGATTGGCACGACCCCGCCTTTCGCTGCCTGTGCGTTGAACTGCGCGCTGCGGCCGAGGGGCCAGACTTGCCAGATGTGATCTTTGCCGTCTTTAATTCTGGACCGGAACAGGCATTGACCTTGCCAAACAGCCAGCGGAATTGGCAGTTGATCCTTGATACCAGCCGCCCCACCGCCTCGCCCGCATTTGCTCAACCCGGATTGACCGCCCCCGCCAATACTGTCCTTGTCTTTACTGCTGCCCCTGAAGGAACGCCGCTATGACCCTGTTAACCGTTGCCACCCAACCCATCGCAGGCCAAAAACCCGGCACTTCGGGCCTGCGTAAGAAAACGCCAGTGTTTATGGGCAAAGACTATCTGGAAAACTTCATCCAGTCGATTTTCGATGTGGTGGGGGCTGCGGGAAAAACCTTTGTTCTGGGTGGGGATGGGCGCTATTTCAATGACCGCGCGGCCCAGGTGATTTTGAAGATGGCTGCGGCCAATGGCGCGGCACGGGTGATTGTGGGGCAGGGGGCGTTGCTGTCAACGCCGGCGGCCAGCCATATGATCAGGCTCAATAAAACCGACGGCGGCATCATCATGTCCGCCTCGCACAACCCCGGCGGCCCGGAAGAGGATTTTGGCGTCAAGTTCAACATGGCCAATGGCGGGCCTGCGCCGGAATCGGTGACTGAGGCCATGTATCAACGCACCACCACGATCAGCGCCTATAAAATCGTCACAACGCCGGATGTTGATCTGTCGATCCTTGGGCGCACCACGTTGGGGGGGATGATCGTTGATGTCGTCGATCCCGTGGCCGACTATGCCGACCTGATGGAAACGCTGTTCGATTTCCCAGCCATCAGGGCGATGTTTGCCAAGGGCTTTGCGATGCGGATGGATTCCATGTGCGCCATCACCGGCCCTTATGCGGTGGAAATTCTGGAACGCCGTCTGGGGGCGGTGGCGGGCACTTGCGTGAATGCCACCCCCTTGCCCGATTTCGGCGGCATGCACCCCGACCCCAACCCTACTTGGGCCAAGGCCTTGATGGACGAAATGTTTGCGCCGAATGCGCCTGATTTTGGCGCGGCCTCGGACGGGGACGGGGATCGCAATATGGTGGTGGGGCGGGGGATTTATGTCTCGCCTTCCGACAGTTTGGCCGTACTGGCGGCCAATGCGCATTTGGCCAAAGGCTACCTTGGGGGGTTGAAGGGCATCGCGCGGTCGATGCCAACTTCGGCTGCGGCGGACCGTGTGGCGGCGTCTTTGGGGATCGCCTGTTTTGAAACCCCCACGGGCTGGAAATTCTTCGGCAACCTGCTGGACGCTGGAGCTGCCACGATCTGTGGTGAGGAAAGTTTCGGGACCGGATCAGACCATGTGCGCGAGAAAGATGGGCTTTGGGCCGTGCTTTTGTGGCTGAACATTCTGGCGGTGCGCGGTCAATCTGTGGCGCAGATTTTGGCTGACCATTGGCAGAGATTCGGGCGCAACTACTACTCGCGCCACGATTTCGACGGTGTTGAAACGGCCAAGGCCGATGCGATGATGGCAGAGCTGCGCGCGGGCCTGTCGGGGCTGGTGGGCAAAACGGTCGAGGGCATGACGATCAGTGCCGCCGATGACTTTTCCTATACTGACCCCGTGGATGGATCGGTCAGCCACAACCAAGGGGTGCGGATTTTGTTCGCAGACGGCAGCCGCATCGTACTGCGCCTGTCCGGCACAGGCACCCAAGGGGCGACCTTGCGGCTGTATCTGGAACGCTATGTCGCGGGCCCCGAGGGGCTGGACCATGACGCGCAAAAGGCCTTGGCCCCTGTCATTCGGGCGGCGCATATTTTGGCCAAGATTGCGGCCCATACCGGGCGGCAAGCACCTGATGTGATCACCTGAGGTAAGCAGGGGGGGCTGCTCGCCCCTTAGGCGAGTATTTCGGTAAAGGGCGAATGGGGAAGATGCGACCAAGGCAGGTCGGTTTCGGCCAAGTCTTTGGGGCTGCATCGTCTTTGCTGGGGCGAAGAGCGGGGGATGTACCATGAGCGACGCAAAAAGATCTGGACGGCAGGCACGACAGGCCGAACGGTCCAAGAAGGGCACGGGGCTGGGGCGGCCTTTTATCATGCGCAACATTCCGACCTATGACGTTTTGTCGGAAGAGAACTTGGTCAAGATCGAACGCGCTGCCGACCGCGTGCTTGCAGAAACGGGCATCGAATTTCGTGATGACCCCGACTCCTTGCAGATGTGGCGCAAGGCGGGCGCAAAAGTTGACGGGCTGTTGGTAAAATTCGAACCCGGCATGCTGCGCGAGATTTTGAAATCTGCCCCTGCAACCTTTACCCAGCACGCGCGCAACCCCGCCAAATCGGTCGAGATCGGCGGCAAGTCGGTGGTCTTTTCGCCCGCTTATGGCAGCCCCTTTGTGATGGACCTTGACCGTGGGCGCCGCTTTGGGACGATCGAGGATTTTCGCAATTTCATCAAGCTGGCGCAATCCAGCCCCAATTTCCACCATTCGGGCGGCACGATCTGCGAGCCGACCGATGTTGCGGTGAACAAGCGCCATCTGGACATGGTTTTGGCCCATATGACGTTGTCCGACAGGCCGTTCATGGGATCAGTCACCGCTGAAAACCGCTCGGAAGACAATATCGACATGTGCCGCATTCTGTTTGGGCCAGACTTTGTTGACCAAAACTGCGTGATCTTGGGCAATGTGAACGTGAACTCGCCTCTGGTGTGGGACGGCACGATGACCAAGTCGCTGCGCGCCTATGCGCGGGCCAATCAGGCGGCGGTGATTGTGCCGTTTATCTTGGGCGGGGCGATGGGGCCTGTCACCTCGGCGGGGGGGATTGTGCAGTCTTTGGCCGAAACGATGGTGGGCTGTGCCTTGACCCAGCTGGAAAGGAAGGGCGCGCCGGTGATTTTCGGCAACTTCCTGTCCTCGATGAGCCTTCGTTCAGGCAGCCCGACGTTCGGCACACCGGAACCTGCGATTGGGTCTATGGTGATCGGGCAATTGGCGCGCCGCTTGAATTTGCCCCTGCGCTGCAGCGGGAATTTCACCACATCCAAACTTCCCGATGGGCAAGCGATGATGGAAGGCACCATGTCGATGCTGGCCGCCGTGCATTGCGGGGCGAATTTCATCCTGCATGCGGCGGGGTTCTTGGACGGGCTCTTGAGCATGTCTTACGAAAAATTCATGCTGGATGCTGATCTGTGCGGCGCGTTGCACGCCTATCTGGACGGCGTCAAGATCGACGACGACCAGTTGGCCGTCGATGCCTTTGCGGAAGTTGGGCCGGGCAATCACTTCTTTGGCTGTGCGCACACCATGGCCCATTACGAGACGGCGTTTTGGGACAGCGATCTGTCCGACAACGAACCTTTTGAGAAGTGGGAGGCGGCGGGATCACCCGATGCGGCCACCCGCGCCAATGCGCTTTGGAAAAAACGACTCGCAGAATATGAGGCCCCGCCGATGGATGTGGCGACCTTGGACGCTTTGAACGATTATGTGGCGCGCAAAAAGGCCGGTGCAGCAGACGCTTGGTATTAAAACCCGCGCTTAGCTGACAAGGCCAGTTTCTTTGAGCATCTTGCGGCGCTTGGCTTCGTAATAATAACCCCGCGCATACCACGAAACCGCCTTGTCTTGACTGCCATAAGACAAAAGCCAAGCACCGCGCAGGTATTTTGCTGCGTACTTCAGGTTTGTTTCGGCATCCAGCAAATCTGAGGGGGGACCGCTAAATCCCATCGTCTGGGCGGTTTGTGGTAAGATCTGCATCAATCCGTAATAGGGACCATTGCGTGCCAAGGCGTTATAATCACTTTCGCGCTGGATCACCCGATGGATCAGGCTGGCGGGGATGTCATAAATCTTGCCATATTTATCAACCAGACGGTCCATTTCCGGGGTTCTGCCGGGGCGATAAGGCTCGGGTTTTTTGGGGGCGCAAGCGGCCAAGGCGGCAAGGCTTAGGGCAAGAAACGCGCGGCGGTGGATCGGCATGGGCGGTCCTTTCGTTTTCAGCCTCTTAGCGGGGCACTTTACGGCCGGATAGCAAAAGTTTCGCAAAGGCCGCAGAAGCGGCAAGGGCTTGCCGGTGTCATACCCCTGTCATGGGGCTTTGCCAGAAGAGGGGCAGCGATAATCCGGGGGCTTGCCAGCGG
>CAXNKP010000111.1:0-6840 GCA_964202815.1 Stagnihabitans sp.
CTGTGGGCCTTGGCAAACCACCGCAGCCTTCTGACCGACTATGCCTTGGCCGCGGCAGAGATGGCAAAGCGCACAACGCCCGATGACATTGCACGCTCGTGGGATGTCCAACATGCGATGTACCAGACCATCGGTGCCATTTTGCAAAGCTACGACATTCTGGTATGCCCCACGCTTGCGATAGGGGCAGTGCGGGTCAACCATGACCCCATAGGCAAAGCGTTTGTGGTCGAGGGCCGCAGTGTTGACCCTGAATATGGCTGGGTCCTGACGCATCCGTTCAACATGCTGCACAACTGCCCGGTCATCTCGGTGCCTTCGGGTCGGGATATCCACGGTGTGCCCACAGGTATCCAAATCATTGGGCGCACGTTCGATGATGCCAGTGTGATCGGTGCTGCCCTGCAGTATGAGGCTGCGGCGCCAGAAATGTTCTTGCCCCACGCGGGCCTTCCAACTTATGCCACCCATCCCTGATCCAACCGGACAGGGCACCCTGCCCCCAGCATCTGACCTTTGTTGGCACCCCTGAACAGGAGCGATCGAAAAATGGCTTTCAAGACGTTGCGCCTATCGGACCGCGTGTCGCTGATCCAGGAAACCGGGGTCGCTAACTTCTTGCGCTGCAACATCTGGCATGTGCGCGGGCGCGACTATGATCTTGTCATCGACACCGGCATGGGCCTAAGCCCGCTGAAGGATTGGCTGCTGCGCGAGACCGACCGCCCGATCAAGGCCATCGTGACGCATTGCCATTTCGACCATTCCGGCGGCCTGCACGAGTTTGACTGCAGGCTGGGCCATCCCGCCGAGGCGCATATTTTTGCAGCACCCGAAAACGACGCAGTGGTCTATGCAGGCGCCTGGACCCAGATCGAGATCGTCGACCCACGGGTTCACCCAGACTTTGATCCTGCCACCTTGCGCATCACTCCGGCCCCCTTGACCGGGTATCTTGATGAAGGCGATGTTTTGGACCTTGGGGATTGCACCTTTCAGATCCTGCACACGCCGGGGCATTCGCCCGGATCAATTTCGTTGTGGGATCCAAAGGCAAAAACCGTTTTCTCTGGAGACGCCCTTTATGATGGCGATCTTCTGGACACTCTGTACCATTCCGACCCCGCTACCCTGCGCCGCACGCTGGCACGATTGCAAAATCTGGGGGCAGAGGTTTTTCATGGCGGGCACTATCCGTCCTTTGGCAAAGACCGGATGCGCGAAATTGTCCAAGCCTATGGCCGTGGCGAGAATACGCTGGTCGACGTGGTCGACTGGTACCACCAGATCCGGCGCGAAACGCCAGACATTTACGCCGATCATGATTGGACAGGCTGTGTCCAATCGTGACGCCCTTTCACCGTTAGGCAGGCAATCGCCGCAAGCTTAGGCCCCCAAAACGCCATCAAAAGCAAAACGCGGTCGTGTCGGGGCAAGGTCTGGATACCCCCGGATCATATCAGCCGCCTTTTCGGCGATCATCATCACCGTGGCATTCAGATTGGCACTGATCACCGCAGGCATGACCGAGGCATCGATCACCCGCAGATCCTCGATCCCATGCACTTTCAAATCCGGCCCCGTGACGGCCATCGCGTCATGTCCCATCCGGCAGGTGCACGAAGGGTGAAATTCGGTTTCCGCGGTATTGCGCACGAAATCAACGATATCCGCGTCAGATTGCACCCCCGCAGCGGGATAGATCGCAGCCCCCCGAAACGGGGCGAAGGCCGGTTGATCTACGATATGGCGGGCGGCTTTCACGCCTTCCACCATCTCGCGGCGATCGTGATCGGTGGTTAGAAAATCAAAGGCGATCCGCGGTGCGGCGGCTGGATTGCTGTCTGCCAGTTGCAAACGGCCGCGCGACATCTGGCGCAATTGGCTGACGTGCAGCTGGAAGCCCTGCTTGAGTTGAATCTTGTCGCCAACATAGTCCACCGCGACCGGACCAAAATGGAACTGGATATTGGGCGAAGGCACTGTGCCGTTGGTGCGGATCAAACCGCCCGCCTCCCAAATGTTGGACGCCACCGGGCCTTTGGAGGTCATCAGCCATTCAGCGCCGGCCGCCAGCTTGGCCAAAGGGTTGGCCAGACGGGCCAGCGTGATCGGTTTGGTGCACTGCCATTGCATCATCAAATCAACGTGGTCTTGCAGGTTTTGCCCCACCCCCGGCAAAGGGTTGCGCACCGCTATGCCATGCGCGCGCAACTCGTCCTCGGGGCCGATGCCCGACAGCATCAGCATTTGCGGCGAGTTGATCGCACCGCCGCACAGCAGCACCTCACGCGCGGCAAGGGCGCTGAACGTCTCGCCCCCCTTGGTATAGGTCAGGCCTGACGCCCGATTGCCCGCGATGTCGACGCGCTGAACCAAGGCGCCGGTTTGGATCGTCAAGTTCGGCCGGCGTGCGGCGGGGTGCAGATACGCCACCGCCGCCGAGCAGCGCCGCCCGTTCCACTTTGTACTGTCCAGCCGCGCCAGCCCTTCGGGGTTAAAGCCGTTCAGATCGTTTGAGCCGCCAAATCCCGATTGCGGCCCTGCCTCGACAAAAGCATCATACAGAAGGTTCGGACTGTTGCCGATGCTGACGCCTAGGGGGCCACTGTCGCCGTGCCACGGGTCGGCACCGCGCTCGTTGCGTTCGGATTTGCGAAAGTAGGGCAGGCAATGGGCATAGTCCCACGCGGGCAAGCCAAAGTCTGAGGCCCAGCGATCATAATCCATGGGATGACCGCGCAGATAAACCATCGAATTGATGGAAGAAGACCCGCCCAACACCCGCCCACGGGGCACAGGTATGGCGCGCGCCGCCAGTTCCGCCTGTGGGGCAGAGGCATAGTTCCAGTTGATCCGCGGATCCTTCCAAACCTTATAGACGCCCGCGGGCATGTGAATGAACGGGTTCAGATCGCGCGGCCCCGCCTCTAGGATCAGCACGCGCACGTCAGGATCTTCGGTCAGCCGGTTCGCCAAAACACAACCCGCCGAGCCTGCTCCTGCAATCACATAGTCGTATTCGGCCGTACCTGCGGCCCTCAAAGGTCACCAAGCTGCTTGAGCACAAGTGCGTGAAAATGGTGCAGCCCGTGTTCAGAGTTGTAACTGCGCTCTTTGTCAACCATCAGGCGGCCCTGGTTGTAGCCGCGCGAATGCAAGCCCCGCTGCACGCTTTCAACCAAAGCAATATCCTCGGGCTGCAAGACCTTGTCGACATAATCGATCGCCTGCCGCTCGCCATCAGAGGGCGTTTCATCGGCAAAGAAGAAATCGAAATGCTCTAACGTGGTTTCTGGCCCGGTGGGCTGGATGTGCAGGACGGTGATATTGGCCGAGCCTGGAAAGACGTTGAAGGTGACGTTCGGCCACAGCCACCAAGCGGCAAAATTGCCAGCCGGACCATCGGGTATGGCATAGGCCGCGTTGTCTGACCGGCCGGGCGGTGAGATATGGCTGGAATAAAGATCATAGGTTTTTGTGTGGTAATTTTTGATGTCCACAAGGTCAACAAAGGCAGGATGTGCGACCGAGCAATGGTAGCATTCCAAGAAGTTATCGACGACGTTCTTCCAGTTCGCCTTGATCTCGTAGGTTAATCGATGCGCGAATTTCAGCGCTGGCACGTTGGCGCAGTAGCCCTTGATGTCATCGGCCAGACAGCCCGCTTGGGTGTGCAGTGGGGATGCGTTGGGATCAAGGTTGACGAAGATAAACCCTGCGTAGTCTTCCAGCTGGACCTGTTTCAGCGCAAATTCTTCGGATTGAAACCCATCGACCCGCTTTTGCCCCACGGCTGTGCGCAATTTGCCATCGGTGTGGTAGGTCCAGGCGTGATAGGGGCAGGTGATCATCTTGGCGTGACCGCAGCCTTGCAACAACTCATGCGCGCGGTGGGAACACACGTTGTAAAAAGCCCGCAAGACCCCATCCGCACCGCGCAGGACGACGATGTTTTGATCAAGGATCTGGGCCGTTACATAGGCCCCAGCCTCGGCCACTTGGCTTACATGACAGACGTAGTTCCAAGCCTTGAAAAAGATCGCCTCCTTCTCGCGGTGATAGCGGATCGGATCGGTGTAATAGTCCTTTGGGATCGTGTAAGATTTCTCGGGGTCCGCATCAAAGCGGCCTAAATCGCAAACACCACGGGAAACGACGTTCATCTGCGGCACCCTTTCCTAGACGATGAGAGGAACAATAGGCGCGACTTTCTCTGTCATGCAATCCCTTACGTCAGCGGCGACCCAAGACTTCCACCAAACCCCTGCGCACCCAGCTATTGCAAAAAAACGCCAGCCCCCCCAGAGGCCACCGCACAGCGAAACGGCAATAAAGGCAGGCCGATGGGTCTGGGTCAAGGGAATCTTGGGCAATGGCATTGCATTGATCAAAATGTCCCTGTGTACCCCGCAAGTTCCAACATGAATGCTGTTTCAAAGCGATTTTCTTTGACTGATCCAGATACCAGCGCAATAGTCGATCAGAATCGTTCTGAACACCACGAGACGGAGAGATACCATGACTGACACAATCGGGAAACTTTCGCTTAATCGCCGCCATTTTCTATCAACAGCTGCTGCCGCTGTCGCAATGCCCGCCATCGTCGGCCGTGCCTCGGTTGCCACGGCGCAAAGCTCGTTTGCGGGGGAAAGCCTCATAGCGGTGTCTTGGTCGGGCAACTACGAACAGGTGTTTCGCGAAACGATCATTGATCCGTTCAACGCGCAATACGGCACCAAGGCCGAAACTGTCGGCGGCTGGGACCAGATCACGTCGCAGATCGCAGCCGCCCCCGAAGACAATCCCCCCTTCGATGTGACCGTGGCCGAGGAGTACATATCCTCCACCGGTCTGGCCGCTGGCCAATACCAAAAGACCGATCCGGCCAAAATTCCGAACCTTGCTGCCGTCTACCCGTGGTTTTATGAAACGCGCCCCGACAAGGCCAAGGACTATGGCATTCCCTTTGGCGGTGGCACCTGCATGCTGATGGTCCGCAAGTCGCTGGAAATCGCACCAACCTCGTGGAGCCTTCTGTGGGATGACCGGTTGGCAGGCAAGGTCACCTCCGATGCCGCCGCGTGGTGGTGGACGCTGTCGGTGCCTGCGGTGATGAGCAAGATCAACCCCGGCCTTGACGAGATGTATGACATGGCTACCGCCGAGGCGCTGTTTGCCGAACTGGACAAGCTAAAGGTGGCCAAATGGTACAGCGATGGTGCTGAGCAGGCCAACATCTTGAACCAGGAAGAGGCTGATGCAGCGATGACCTTCTCGTCGGATGCCTATACTTTCTTGACAGAGAACCCGGATGAATATGTGGCGGCCGTTCCCGAAGAAGGTGTCTCGGCTTGGGCGGATTGGTATTTCAAAGTGCGCGGCACCCAGCACAGCGACTTGGCTGACCTGTTCATGAACTATCTTCTGGAAAAGGAAACGCAGGACCGCTTCCTCGCCAAGTCGATGATCTTCATGGCACGCAAGGACGTGGCAGTGCCCGCCCACTGGAACGGTTATCCCCAGTCGAATGAGGATTACCACAAGATGTTCCAGATCCTAACCATGGACGGCTGGGACAAGATCAACGCCAACTATCAGGCGTTTGATGACCGCATGAAGCAGACCGTTGCGCGCACCACAGGTTGATAGCGCTTTTTTTAAGCCCGCTCTGAAAAGGGCGGGCAACCCCATTTTGGAGGATGCAAATGCAAGTCACCCGACGCACAACATTGCAAGGTCTTGCCGCGCTGGCGGCACCTGCCCTGATCGGTCGGGCCTTGCCCGTATCGGCACAGGCTGCTTTTGCGGGGGAAGGGCTAGTTGTCGTGTCTTGGTCTGGCAACCACGAACTGAGTTTTCGCGCGTTGGTGGTCGACCCCTTCAACGCCACCTACGGTACGAAAGTGGAAACTGTAGGCGGGTGGGATCAGATGGTCGCGCAAATTGTGGCCGCACCTGCAGACAATCCGCCATTCGATCTGACCATAGCCGATGAATACACCACCTCGGCCGGTTTGGCCGAAGGCCTGTTTTTGGAAACTGACCGCAGCGCGATGCCAGGGTTCGCAGCAGTCCATCCGTGGTTCGATACCCTTCGAGGTGAGGCTGCCAAGTACGGTGTGCCTTTTGGCGGCGGATCTCTTTGGATGCTGACCTCAAGGGCCAGCGGCATTGCGCCCGACAGTTGGGCCAATTTCTGGGATCCGCGCGCCCTTGGCAAAACAACAATGGATGCCGCTGCCTTTTACTGGGACCTGTGCATCCCGGCCCTTTTGTCCGCGCGCAGGCCGGGCATCGATGAGGTGTTCGACAGCCCCGCCGAAATGGAGCCGTTGTTTATCGAGTTGGAAAAGCTGCGGATGGCCAAATGGTACAAGGATGGGGCTGAGCTTTCCAACCTGATGCTGCAAGACGAGGCGCAGGTTGCAACCATGTATTCTGGCGATGCCTACGGCTTTTTGAAAGACTATGGCGATGAATTCACCGCCGCTGTGCCCAAAGAAGGCACCGCATCCTACACCAACTGGTTTATCAAGGTGCGCGGCACCAAACACAGCGCACTGGCCGACCTGTTTCAATCATACCTGCTGGAACACGAGACCCAGCAACGCTTTTTGAACGGTTCGACCGACTTCCTGTCGCGCTCAGATCTGGTGGCACCGGCACATTGGGCCAATTACCCAATGACCAATGCGCAGATGGCTGCAACCTTCAGCCTTTTCAGCTTGGCCGGTTGGGACAAGTTTGGTCCTAACTGGGAGGCGCTGGATGCAAGAATGAAGCAGACCATCACGGTGACAACCCGCGGATGACGATCGCAGCCCTTGACCTTCAGGA
>CAXNKP010000112.1:0-6834 GCA_964202815.1 Stagnihabitans sp.
CACGGCAGGATGGGCATGGCCAAGGACCGAAGTGCCAGATCCGCAGGCGAAATCCAGGTAAGATTGGCCTTTGGTATCAAAAAGCCGCGTGCCTTTGCCCCAGGCGAAGACCGGCGGATCAGACGTGACCGACAGCGCCTTGGTCCCTGACGACAGATACCGCGACAGGGGCGCTTGGGCGGGGGGCGGCCCGAACAGGCGGCCCAGATGCGGGCGCGGCTCGTTTGCTCCCAGCAACGCGCAAGCATGCCAGACCAGAGCTGCCGTGGCTGCGATGACCGGCTTGCCCAGCAACGCCTCCAGCCGTGCGAGCGAACCGCCGGTGCGCAATCCGCCGCCCATTAGGACAATGGCCTGCGCGTCGGGGTGGTTGGCGGCCTGTGCCGCCTCTTCCCAGAACGCGGCCTCTTGGCCTGCGATACCGGTTTCGTCGACAAAGCTGCGGCGGGCCTCGTTTACGACCGAAATCCCGTGGCCTTCAAGAAATGCGCGGCCCGCCGCTGTCACATCGGCGTCATAGGGCGAGGTGATGGCGACCCGGCTCAGGCCCAGCGATGCCAGCGCCGCCAGGATGGCGGTCGAGGGTGTGCTGCCCGCCCGCGCCCCGCTGGCCGCAGCAATCGCCTCGGCCTGCACCAGATCATGCCCCAGCCCCAGAATGAACGATCCGGCATGGTCACCCGTCACGATCACGTCGGGATGTGCTTCGCCCAGAACCGCTGCTGCGGCAACCATCGGCCCCAGGTCGGCCGAGGCGGCGAAGGTCGCGTGGTTCAGCGGTTGATCTGGCAAAGTGCCGGGATAGCGCGCTGTCAGCCAAGCCACACCGTCGGGCAGATAGGACCAGAATTCATCGTCGTTCAACCCGTCGCCGGGGAAAAGGAACCCGATGCGGCCTGCGGACCCGCGCATCTCAGTGCCCCAGAATATTGTCGAGAAACCGCACAAGGCGCGGGTGCGGCGGTGCATCGAAAAACTGCTGCGGCGTGGCCATTGCCACGATCCGGCCCTGATCCATAAAGCCGATACGGTCTGCCGCCCGACGGGCAAAGCCCATCTCGTGGGTCACCACGATCATACTCATGCCGCCCTGACCCAGTTCCACCATCACATCCAAGACCTCGCGGATCATTTCAGGGTCCAGCGCCGAGGTCGGTTCGTCAAACAGCATCAGCACCGGTTCCATTGCCAGTGCCCGCGCGATGGCCACGCGTTGCTGCTGTCCCCCCGACAGGCCAGAGGGCAACTTGTCGGCATGGCCGGCCAATTGCACCCGGTCAAGCAAAGCTTCGGCCCGCGCGTCAGCTTCTGCCCGCGACAGGCCCAACAGCTTGCGCGGGGCGATGGCGATGTTTTCGCGCGCAGTCAGGTTCGGGAACAGGTTGAACTGCTGAAACACCATGCCCACCCGACGGCGCAGCGCTTGCAGGTCACTTGCGGGCAAATCCGCGATTGTGATGGTGCCAGAGTCCGGCTGTTCCAAGCGGTTGATGCAGCGGATCAGCGTGGACTTGCCCGAACCAGACGGCCCGCAAATCACCAGCCGTTCCCCGCGCCCCAAATCCAGATCAACGCCGTCCAGCGCGGTAAAGCCTCCAAAACGTTTGACCAGATTGCGCGCCGTCAAAAGCGTCATGCACTAAGCCCCTTTTCCAGCCGGCGCGACAGCCATGTCACCGTGCCGATGATGATAAGATACAAAACTGCCATCTGAACAAGGATTTCAATCACGACGAATGTCTCGAAGATCAGCGATTGGCCCACCTGCGAGATTTCGTGCACAGAAATCACTGACAACAGAGATGACGCCTTGATCAGATTGGCAAATTCGTTGGTTAAGGGCGGCAGGATCCGGCGCAACGCCTGCGGCACAAGGATCTCCAGCACCGCCCGCCAGCGCGCGAACCCCAAGGCAAGCGCGGCCTCAAGCTGCCCCTTGCCCAGGCTTTCGATGGCCGAGCGGATGATTTCGGCCGCATAGACCGCGCCGACCACACCCAGTGCCAGAACCCCGCACCAAAAGCCCGACAGCACCACCCCAAGCTTGGGAAGCGCAAAATAGCAAAAGGCGATGATGACCAGCGGTGGCAGGCCGCGAATCACCTCAAGAAACGCCTGCACCGTGGTGCGCAGGGGGGCCGGGCCAAGCAACCGCAACAAGGCCAAAACGGGCGCAAGCAGGCAGGCGAGGACCAGCGACACCAAGCTGACTTGTAGCGTCACCCCTGCTGCCCGCAGCAGGCGCGGCAGATATTCAAAGAAGGCGGACCAGTCAAAACTCATCGCGCAAAACTGCCCGCATCCGCCAACCCGCCTGCCGAAGACAAACGCCGCTCCAGCACCTTGGCGATCAGGCTGATTCCGAAGATGAAGACGAAGTAAAGGAAGCCCTCCACAACGATCACCTCAGAAAAGCGTAAGTTGGCCGAACTGATGGCTTCCGCTGCCTTGTGCAGTTCGAACAGGGTGATCACCGACAGGACCGAGGACGCCTTGATCAGGTGTGACAACTCGTTCATCACCGGGCCAACCATGCGGCGTGCGGCTTGCGGCAAGATGAACTGGCGCAGGCTGGCCCTGCGGTCAAAGCCAAGGGCAAGCGCCGCCTCCCACTGGCCTTTGCCGACCGATTGCACGGCGGCGCGGCCGATCTCGATTTGATAGCCGGCAGAGTTCAGCACCAGCGCCCCCACCCCCATCGCGAAAAGCGGGATTTGCAGCCCGAGTTTCGGCAAGATGAAGTAAAAAGCAAAGATCTGAATCAGGATTGGCGTGCCACGGACAAAAAGCACCCAAGCGTCGATCAACCGCGCTGCGGGATGCCGGTCCGAGCGTTCGCCACGCCACGCCCCAAGGGCAAGGCCAAGGGGCGTGGCGATGGCAAGGGCGGTCACGGACACAAGCATGGTCAGGCCCAAGGGCGGCAGCAACCGCACCAAAACCTGCCCCATGAACACTGGATCCATCACCGCCAGCCTGCTTACCAGGTCGGCGCGGTGGTCGGTAGCGCCGCAACAAAGGATTGGCCGAACCACTTCATCTGCATGGCCTCCAACTCGCCCGAGGCGGCTTTCGCTGCAATAAAGGCGTCAAAGGCGGCGCGCAGGCTGTCGTCTTCCTTGCGGAAGGCCGCAGCCGTCCAAGAGCCGCCAAAGGCACCATCGCAGTTCCACGGCGTAGCCACCAGATCGGGATTGGCTTTTGAAGCCTCTAGCAGCGAGACGATCGACGACGAATAGCCCGCGATCCGGCCCGTTGCCAACGCCTCATAAGCCAGCGCGTCATTGTCGAAGGTCTGGATATCGCCGTCAAAGGCGACCGCCGCATTGCCCGCGCAGGTTGTCAACATGTCGATCTGCGGCGTGCCCGCCCCAGCACCGACAGCCTTGCCGGCAAGCCCCGCAAAGTCAGCAACGCCGCTTGCCTTGGTCACCAAAAGCCCCGAGGCCGCGTCCATATAGGGCACCGAGAAGTTCACCTTTTTGTAACGCACTTCGGTCGCGGTCATGCCGCCAAGGATCATGTTGAACTGACCGCTGTAGAGCGATTCAAGAACGGTGGACCAGTTGGTATCGACCGCAACAGCCTTGACACCAAGGCTTTCGGCAAATGCCGTGCCCAAATCGATGTCGTAGCCGACGATGTTGTTGTTTTCATCGCGGAACTCGAAGGGGCGGTACTGCGCCTCCAGCCCAAATTTCAACTCGCCCGATGCCTTGATGTCGGCCAGAGCGTCGGCTTGGGCGCCTGTGCTGACCAAACCGGCCAATGCAGCGCCAAAGGCAAGGGAATGCCAAAACTTCATGTCGTCTTCCTCTCTTGTTGGGGTTTTTTCATTGTCTTTTCTGCCGCCTGCATCAGGGCAGGCAGGTCGATCATCGGGCGGCAAAGATCCGCCTCGCGCGCAAACAGAGCCTCCAACGTCACCGCGACATCGGCAAGCCAGGCGTCGCGGTGCAGGGGGCCCACGATCTGCAGGCCAAAGGGCAGCCCATCTGGCCCCTTGCCGCAGGGGATCACCACCGCCGGATTGCCCATCAGCGTGACACCGTAAGCAATGGCTTCCCATCGCAGATAATTCGCCATCGGTTCGCCGTTGATCTGGCGTGGCCATTCTTCTTCATGGCGAAAGGGCGGAACCGAGGCTGCCGGGGTGAACAGCAGGTCATAACGGTCAAAGAAAGCTTGGGACGCGCGGTGGATGCGCGCATGCTCCCCCAAGGCCCAGGCCGCATCGGGGATGCCCAGCGTCAGGGCCCGTTCGACTTCATAGACGACATTGGGCGCAAGAGAGGCCTTGTCGCGGTCGTATATCGTTTTGAAATCGTGAAGGAACTCCAACGATCGCATGACCTGCAACACGCGGTCGACCGTGGACAGATCGGGGCTCGCTGCCTCGGCTGCGTGAAAGAATGCCGCGACGCGCGACATCTTGGCGCGAAAGGTCGCCCGCACACCGGTGTCGATGGGGCAAAAGCCAAGGTCCTCAGACAAGGCGATGCGCAGGCGCGATAAATCCGGCGTGCTAGGGGCATCAAAACCCGAATCGCGGCGCTGCGAGAGCGGGTCAAAACTTCGCGGCCCGGACATAGCCGCCAACAGCAAGCGCGCATCCTGAGCCTCGCGCCCCATGGGGCCCTCGACGTTGAAGGGTGAAAACCCAAAGGCGCGCCGCTCGTTGGCAACGGTTCCCGCCGAAGGCCTTATGCCGGTGATGCCGTTGAAGGCTGCAGGGGTACGAAGCGACCCCGCAAAATCTGATCCCATGGCCAGCGGCACCATGCCAGAGGCCAAAGCCACTGCCGTCCCGCCCGAGGATCCGGCCGCCGTATAGCGCGGATCATGCGGATTGCAGGTTGTGCCCCAAAGCGGGTTTGACGATGTTGCACCAAACCCCAGTTCGGGAATGTTCGTCTTACCCACCACAATCGCACCCTGCCGTCGCAGATGGGCGACGATGAACTCATCCTCAGCAGGGATATTGTCCTTGTAGAGGAACGATCCATAGGTGGTTCTTAAGCCGGCGACATCATTCATGTCTTTGATACCAATAGGCAACCCGTGCAAGGGCGGCAGATCATCGCCCCGCATTACCGCCGTCTCGGCTGCCTTGGCTTCGTCCATCGCCGCCTCGGGCCGCATGTCGCAGAAGGCGACCAAAAGGGGGTTCAGGGCCTCGATCCGGTCGAGCGAACTGCGCATCACCTCCACCGGCGAGACGGACTTGGCCCCGATCAAGCGGCGGAGTTCTACGGCAGAAAGATCAGCCAGCATGTGAGGTTTGCTTTCGGCGCAAAGGAATGTTGGGGCGATTATGTTTACAATTGACAAAAGAGTCAAGAAGACAGGCGCCGTCGGCAGGTGATTGCACGAACATCCCTTGTTTGGGCCCGTGCAGATGGTCTTGCGTCATCCCAGTGTCTTGCACCGGCTTCGCGCTTGGATTGGATTTTATCTTTCCCTCAAACCCGATCCGGTTATCCTCATCGTCATGTTTTGGATTCTGCAAAGTTTTTTTTACCCTATGGTCGACTTGCATCGACAAGGTCGTGACTGCAGGGTCAAATGACCAAATTTGCAGCATCGTTCAGGACGTCCGCACTTTGTGTACATTTGTTGATCGGCACACTGCGTGAGTACACCGAAGTTTGACCCATTGGCCTGACAGGTCAGGCCATATTGCATAAGGCCCGGCATCTGCATCTGGCCGACCGGGGGGATTGAGCGAGGCACACCCAAGCCACCCCAAAGGCATCAAGCTTCCTGGCACGTGCCGTGGCCTTCCAGAATTACCCCCTTATGACGGGGTGCGGGCTTGACTTCGCAAGGCTGCGGCGTTCTACCGCCCTCAGGTCCAACCAGCCTCGCGAAGGGGACGCCGATGCACGCTTACCGCAGCCATACCTGTGCCGCACTTAACACATCCCACGTCGGAGAGACGGTCCGCCTGTCGGGCTGGGTGCACCGTGTGCGCGATCATGGCGGGGTGCTGTTTATCGACCTGCGCGATCATTACGGCATCACCCAAGTGCTGGCCGACAGCGATTCGGCAGCCTTTGGAGAGATTGAAAAGGTACGCTCGGAATGGGTGGTGCAGATTGATGGGCGCGTGAAGCAGCGCGATGCGGCCTTGGTCAACCCCAAGCTGCCCACTGGCGAGATCGAGGTTTACGCCACGGGCCTGACCGTTCTGGGTGAGGCGGCCGAGCTGCCCATGCCAGTTTTTGGCGAGGTGGATTATCCCGAAGAAACCCGCCTGACCTACCGCTTCTTGGACCTGCGCCGCGAAAAGCTGCATAAGAACATGATGCTGCGATCTAACGTGGTGCGGCATTTGCGCAACGCCATGTGGGATCAGGGATTTAACGAATTCCAGACACCGATCATCACCGCATCGTCGCCCGAAGGCGCGCGCGATTTTCTGGTGCCCTCACGCCTGCATCCGGGCAAGTTTTACGCCCTGCCCCAAGCGCCCCAGCAGTTTAAACAGTTGATCATGGTGGCGGGGTTTGACCGCTATTTCCAGATTGCGCCGTGTTTTCGCGATGAAGACCCGCGGGCCGACCGCTCGCCCACCGACTTTTATCAGTTGGATGTTGAGATGTCTTTTGTGGAACAAGCGGATGTCTTTGCCGCCGTGCAACCCGTGATCCAAGGCCTGTTCCAGCATTTTAGGCCCGAAATGAAAGTGCCCACCGACTGGCCGCTGATCGCCTACCGCGACAGCTTGCTGTGGTACGGGTCAGACAAGCCCGACCTGCGCAACCCGATCAAGATGCAGATCGTGACCGAGCATTTCGCCGGATCAGGCTTTGCCGTCTTCGCCAAACTGCT
>CAXNKP010000113.1:0-6812 GCA_964202815.1 Stagnihabitans sp.
CATTGATCGCATGGATTTGATCGAATTCCTCCACGGTCATCTCGGTGATCCGAACCGCGTTCTGAAGAATGCCGGCAGAGTTGACGAGGGCATCCACCGCACCGCGCCGCGCAAGAACCTTGGCTGCAAACGCGTTAACAGAACCTTCGCTGGCCACATCCAGAGGGCTATAGACCCCACCAAGCTCGGAGGCGACGGCTTGGCCGCGCAGGGCGTCGCGGTCGCCGATTTCAACGGCCCAGCCTGCGGCGGCAAAGCGCCGTGCGGTGGCCTCGCCAAGACCGCTGGCCCCGCCTGTGATGACAGCGATCTTGCTCATAGCTCTACTCCATAATCGTGACGGGCGCTTTGGGCGGATATCTTGCCATTCCGCAGATCAGTAATGAGCGCTGCCCTGTCGCGCTGGGCGGGATCGCCCCATCCCCCCCCACCGGCCTGTTCGTGGCGGATGCGGGTGCCCTTGGTGATCTCAAGCGTCACCTTGGCGGGCAGGGGGGTCCAGCCTGCTCCGGTGTTGATCAGGTTGGCCGAACTGGCGGCGGGTTTCCCGCCAAAAAGCCCATAGGGCGGATGTTCGTGCCGGTCAGCGCGCAGTTGCAAAACAGCCGTCTGGGCCAGCAGTTGGTATTGCCGCACAAGGCCAAGACCGCCGCGATAGCGACCAGCTCCGCCCGAATCCGGTCGCAGGGCATACTCTTCGATCAACAGGGGATAGCGGGCTTCGATGGTTTCAACGGGCAGGTTGGACATGTTTTGGCTGGGGTTGGTGATGCCCTCGATCCCGTCCTTGTCAGACCGGCCCCCCCATGCCCCGTTGATCATGTCGACAAGGACGAAGGGCTTGTGATCCGCCCCGTGATAGCCGCCGATGGCCACCACGGTATTGCCGCCCTCGCCTGCGGCCATCAGACGGGCAGGGGCGATTTGCGCCAAGGCGCCCATCACCGTGTCCACCACGCGGTACCCCGTCAAGGCGCGGGCTGCGACGGGTGCCGGCATCCGCGGGTTCAGGATCGACCCTTTGGGGGCTGTCACCGTGATGCAGCGATAGACCCCTGCATTGTTGGGCACATCATGGCCCAAGGCGCAGCGGATGGTCAGATAGGTGGCGGATTTGGCGAAACTTAACGTTGCATTGATGGCCCCCTTCACCTGCGGCGAGGTGCCCGCAAAATCGACGAAAAGATGGTCGCCTGCGACGGTGATCTTGCAGGTTATGGGAATGGGTTCTGTCGAAAAACCGTCACCGTCGATGTAATCGGTGAAATGGTAGTCGCCATCTGGCCAAGCGGCGATGGCCTTGCGGGTCAGGGTTTCACCATAGTCAATCAGGCTGTCGAAATAGGGCGCAAGGGCGTCACCATAGCGCGCAAAAAGCCGCAGCAACTCTCGCTCGCCGATATTGCAGGTGGCATATTGCGCGTCGAGGTCGCCAAGAACAAAGTCGGGCAGGCGCACGTTCTTTTCAATGATCTTGAACAGGGTCAGATTGGGCTTGCCGCGATCGTAGAGCTTCATGGGTGCAATGCGCAGCCCCTCTTGGTAGATTTCTGTCGAATCCGATGCGTTGGAACCGGGAACCCGCCCACCCACATCGCAGTGATGGGCGATCACAACCGCAAACCCTAGCAGGCGGTCACCCGAAAAGATCGGCTTGAACATGAAAATGTCCGGCAGATGCATGCCGCCGTCATAAGGATCGTTCAGCACAATCACATCGCCGGGAAAAAGGTCTGCGGAAAACCGGTCGATGATCACCTCCATCGCGTCGGGCACCGCCCCCAGATGAAGGGCCACCGTCTTGGCCTGCGACAGAATGCGCCCTTGTGCATCACACAGCGTCACGGAATAATCCAGAACATCGCGCACGATGGGCGAGCGGGCGGTGCGCATCACGGCATAGGCCATGTCGTCCACGATCGTATCAAGGCCCGACTTGATGACAGCAAAGGTGATCGGGTCGATGGCGCTCATGTGACGGGTTCCAAGATGGCGATCAGGCTGCCGGTGGCATTGGGAGAGATTCTTGCGCCGGGGGGAAGGATGATGGTCGTGTCGGCCCCTTCGATGATCAGGGGTCCGGCCCGTTCATCGGTGACCTCTTCGCGCCGCAGGATTGGGGTAAGGGTGGATATGCCCCGCCCAAAAAACACGGGGCGGGGTGGGCTGGCCGGTTGTGCGCCCACCGGTGCCGGACGCAGCGCACGAAAATCAAGCGGGGCAGATCGTCTTGCGTGGGCGTGCAGCCGCAAGGCAGAGGCTTCGACCGTGTCAGTGGGCGCGTAGCCATAGGTTTCGCGGTAGGCGGCGATGAAGGTGGGGCGCAGCTTTGCGGGGTCAAGGTGCGTCATTGGGATGGACAGGGCTGCGTCTTGCCCGACAAGGCGCAGGTCAATGTCGGTGGAAAAGACCATGGTTTGTGGATCGTAGCCTTGGGCCACAAGGGCTGCGGTAGCGCTTTGGCGCATTTGCTCAACCAGCCCATCGACTGGTGGCAGGTGGTCCAGTGGGCCTGACAGAGGGCGCAGTTCGTGATGCTCAACCACGCCCGCCAACATGCCCATGGCCGTGAAAACACCTGGTGAGGGGGGGAAAAGCACGCGCGAGATGCCAAGGATCCGTGCAAGATCGCAGGCATGAACCGGACCAGAGCCGCCAAAGGCCAGCAAGGTCAAGTCGCGCGGATCAAGGCCGCGCTCGATGGTAACAGCACGGATGGCGCGGACCATATTGGCATTGGCAACCTCGCGCACGCCGTGGGCTGCAGCCTCGACCGACAGCCCGAGCGGTTCGGCCAAGGTGCGGGCAAGGGCATCGCGCGCGGCCGCAACATTCAGCGTCAGCGTGCCCCCTGCGAGCTGTGTGGGCAAAAACCCCAAAACAACATTCGCATCGGTGACCGTGGGATGCGTTCCGCCCAAGCCGTAGCACACCGGCCCTGGAACGGCGCCTGCAGACCTTGGCCCGACGGTCAGCAACCCAGCGGCATCTATCGCCGCGATGGACCCTGCCCCACTTCCAACTTCGGCCACATCCACGGTCGGCACACGCATCATATAGCCGCCCGCCTTGATAAACCGCGAGGGAACCGACATGCCGGCGCGGAATTCATATTCATGGGTACGGCTGAGGGCGCCGCGATGGATCAACGCAGCAGAGGCCGTGGTGCCGCCCATATCAAAGGCCACAAGATTGGCCTCTCCGATTGCAGCACCCAGACGTTCGGCCCCCACAGCCCCCGAGGCGCGGCCGGAGGAGATGAAGAAGACCGGTTTGGCCTGCGCCACGTGCGCGGACGACAAGCCGCCATTGGAATTGCCGATCAAAAGCGGGGCCGTCACACCGCAAAGGCGCAGTTTATGCTCTAGCCGTTGCAGATATCCCCGGATGGCGGGCAAGACATAGGCATTCACGGCGGCAGTGGATGTCCGCTCATACTCCCCCGTTTCGGGCAGCACATCGACAGAGGCCGTCACCGCTATATGGGGAAAAGCCGCCGCAAAGGCATCGGCGGCGGCCCGTTCATGGGTGGGATTCTTGTAAGAGTTGAGAAAGCAGATCGCGACAGAGTCAATCCCTTCGCTGGCCAGAAACGTCCCCGCCCGCACAACATCCGCCACATCCAAAGGCCTGAGCACCGTGCCATCGGCCAGCACCCGCTCATCCACTTCGCAGCGATAGCGCCGGGCGATCAGCGGTTCGGGCTTGTCCCATGTCAGGTCGAACATGCCCGGCGTGCGCAGCCTTCCGATCTCAAGCACGTCTCGAAAGCCCTTTGTCGTGATAAGACCACATCGCGCGCCCTGTTTTTGCAACAACGTGTTCGAGCCAACCGTGGTGCCGTGCAGCACTTCGCTCAGCGCCCCTGCGGGGATCGCGGCAGCGGTCAGAACCTCGGTCATGCCGGTGATCACTGCCTCTTCTGGCGCGTTCGGGGTGGAGCTGACTTTGGCGGCAAAGGTCACCCCGTCGCTGCGCAACAGCACAAGGTCGGTGAACGTGCCGCCGATATCAACACTCAGCCGGGCCGAAAGCGCCATCAGGCGGGTCGGTCCGAATTGAGCACGCCGCCCTTTGCCCAGTCTTGCGTGTCGACCTCTTGAAACACGATGTCGATATCTTCGGGCGCGCACTTAAGAATACGCGCCGCCTCGCGGGTTATGACGGATACGAATTCCCGTTTCTGGTCGCGCGAGCGCCCCTTGTGCAGGTCCACCTTGATCATCGGCATCTTGTTTTCCTATAGCCATGCGTTGACATGCCACGGCGCGAATTCGTCGTCGCCGTAGCCTAGACTTTCACTTTTGGTCGGTTTGCCCGAAGCGGTGGCGATCATCTCGTCAAAGATCATCTGGCCCATGGCCTCGATCGAGTGCTGGCCCTCTAGAATCGTGCCGCAGTTGATATCCATGTCCTCTTCCATACGGGTGAACATGGCGGTGTTGGTGGCCAATTTGATCGACGGCGCGGGGCGGCAGCCAAAGCAGGAGCCGCGCCCGGTGGTAAAGGCGATCAAGTTCGCCCCACCGGCGACTTGACCTGTCGCCGACATCGGATCAAATCCGGGCGAGTCCATGAAGACAAGGCCCGGTTTATCCACGCGTCGGGCATAGCCGTAGACTTCGACGAGGTTGGTGCTGCCACCTTTGGCCACGGCACCGAGCGATTTTTCCAAAATTGTGGTCAGCCCGCCCACCTTGTTGCCTGGGGAGGGGTTGTTATCAAACCCTTGCGGTTCGTTTTTGGTGTAGTCCTCCCACCATTCCAACAAACCGATCAGGCGGCTGCCGACTTCGGCACTCACGGCGCGCTCCAGCAAAAGGTTTTCCGCGCCGTAAATCTCGGTCGTTTCGGCCAGAATGGCGGTGCCGCCGTTGGAAACCAGCAGATCCACAGCCGCGCCCAAGGCCGGGTTGGCCGAGATGCCCGAGAAACTGTCAGAACCGCCGCATTGCAGGCCGACCATGATCTCGCTGACCGGCACGGGGATGCGTTTGGCTGTAGTCGCGCGTTCCAGCATCGCTTCGACAATCTCAATCCCCCTCGCGACGCTGGTCCTTGTGCCACCTGTCTCTTGCATCACCAATTTTTGCAGATCTGGGCCAAGGTGAAGGTTTTCCTCGGCGACCAGTTGGTCGATCTGGTTGTCTTCGCAGCCCAAGCCAACCAGCAGGACGCCGGAAAAGTTTGGGTGTTCCGCATAGCCCGCAAGGGTGCGCCGAAGCATTGACATAGACCGCGATCCATCAGCCACGCTGCACCCAGACTTGTGCGTCAAGGCCACCACGCCATCGACATTGGGGTAGGCGGCCAGCCGGGAGGGGTCGCGAAAATGGTCGGCGATCATGCGGGCCACCAGCGCCGAGCAGTTCACAGAAGTCAGCACACCCACATAATTGCGGGTCGCCACCTTGCCGTTGTCGCGCACAAAGCCTTGAAAGCGCGGGCGCTGGCCAATCGGGCAAAGGGATGCATTGGACAGCCTTGTGCCAATGGCGCGACCGGCCATAGACGCCTCGAATCCCAGATTGTGCAAATGCACATGGGCCCCCAAGGCAATCGCAGTCTGCGCCAGTCCGATCGGTTGGCCAAGGCGGTGGATTACATCGCCCTTGGCCAAAGCCCGCAGCGCCACCTTGTGGCCAAAGGGAATTTCGGCGGTGGCAAAGCCGGCAAAGGGGGCCAAAGCCTCACCTGCGTGGATGTCGCGCAAAGCAACGCCCACTTCATCGCCCGGTTTCAACTGCAAAACGACATGTGCTGTGGTCACTGATTGTCCCCCAATGACGTGAGACAATCATAGTTTTGCTAGATTGTCAGCAATCAGCAAAAATAAATTTTCTTAACGCATAAAGCCCTTTGCCCGCCCCTGTTTAGCTGGCGATGCGGGGGTTTTCTTCGGCATGGGCTTCCAGCAATTTGACTTCGGTTTCGTTATGGCCTCTGGCTAGGCGTTCAGCACGCGAGCCATCTTTTGCGATGACGGCTTCGATGAGCGCGGAATGTTCATCGACAAGGGCTGAGTAATCCTTGGGAAAAAACCCCGAATGCACCATATGAAAACGCACCTGTTTCATGATGTCGCCGTGCTGTTCGGCCAGACGCTTGTGATGCGCAAGTGCCACGATTTCCTGATGCAGGCGAAAGTCCACATCGGTTACATCTTCAAGACGCCCATCCCTGACCGCCCGTGTCAATTCGGCAACAGTCGCACGAAGACGCTTTGCATCCACGGGGGTGACATTAGCGGCCGCCAGTTGGGCTGCCAATCCTTCCAGCACCGCGCGCAGGGTATAAAGCTCCCATGCGTCGCGCGGCGTAGACTCTGATACCTGCCAGCGCGTGAAAGCAACCTGCTGGACAAGCCGCTCTCGGGCAAGAACTGCCAATGCCGCGCGGACTGTTCCACGACTTACTTCAAGCTGTTCGGAAAGTTGCGTCTCCAAAAGCCGCGCGCCTGCTGAGAGCACACCAGTTAGGATGTGATTGCGGATCAAATCGGCGGCCTGTCGGTCAAGCAGGCGTTTTTCTGTCTTAAGGCTGGCAAGTTTTGTCATGAAATACGGGCACTCAATGAAGGTCACGTGCTGACATTAAACGATCAGCATGGCCAGACACAACGCGTCATGCGCCGATCTGAGGTGTTAATTTCCGTGCAACCAAAAGCCCAGCCTGAACCTTGCCGGTCTTTCTTGAGGGGATGCATGGGGTGATCGCGATACCCACCCCTACATTATGGAACCAACCCGCATCGACGCAGCAGCCTGCCAGCCCAAGTTTGCCACAAGGCACTGGCCACGTCGCGCCCCTTT
>CAXNKP010000114.1:0-6805 GCA_964202815.1 Stagnihabitans sp.
GTGAAGCTGTCAGATGAAGACCTGCACTGGCTGTCAGGCGGCGGTGATCTCACCCAACTGGCCCGCACTATTCTGGCGCAAGGCCCCAAAGTGGTCTTCGTCACCGAAGGTGCCGCAGGTGCACGCGCTGTCACCGCCACCCAAGACCGATTTGTCGCCGCCCAACAGGTCACCGTGGCCGATACAGTGGGCGCAGGCGATACATTCAACGCAGGCGCCCTTTGCGCCCTGCACGAGGCGGGCGCTTTGACCAAAGCGCGCCTGTCGGCTTTGCGCGATGCCGAACTTGACGCAGCCCTCGCCCTTGGCACCCGTTCTGCCGCCATCACCGTCTCGCGTGCGGGGGCCAACCCGCCATGGCGGTCCGAACTTTGAAGGCGCTGCTGCAACGCGTCACCCGCGCCAGTGTTGCGGTAGATGACCAGATTGTCGGCCAAATCGGCCCCGGCCTGTTGATCCTGCTGTGCGCCATGCCAGAGGATACCGCGGCCGAGGCCGACAAACTTGCCACCAAAATCGCCAAACTGCGCATCTTCAAGGATGAGGCGGGCAAGATGAACCTGTCGCTGCGCGATACGGGCGGCGCGGCCCTGATCGTCAGCCAATTCACCCTCGCCGCCGACCTGCGCGGCAACCGCCCAGGCTTTTCTTATGCCGCCCCGCCAGACCTTGCAAAACGTCTTTACCAAGACTTTTCGGCCAAAGTAGCCGCCTTGGGCATTCCCGTGCAAAATGGCGTCTTCGGCGCCGATATGGACGTTTCGCTGAACAACGATGGCCCCGTCACAATCTGGATGGACAGCGCAACGCTATAGGACTGCGGCGGATCTTTCGCGGAAAGATCGTGGCTTGGGTGGTTTTGGTGACAAGTGCCAAGTGACAAACGGCAAGTGGCGTTCATCGCCACCCAATCACCCACAGGCGCAATCCCCCTAAGATACCCAGTCCCAAGGAATGGCAAAGGCCCCCAAACAGACGCCCACAGCCGTCCCCTCGGTTCTCGCATCCCCTTGCACTTGCGCCACAAGACCGCGTTTGCGGTCTTCGACCACGCGGGCCACGCGCGCTTGCACACCAGCCTCTGTCAAGGCCGCATCCAGCACCCGCGCAATGGCCCGTTTGCGCAATTCAGGCTTTAAAATCTTGCCCACAGCGGTCTTGGGCAGGCTGGGCAAAACCTCGACATGTTTGGGGATAGCGGCACGTTCGGGGATGTGTTTGTGGCAATGCTCCATCAGCGCTTCGGGCGATACCGTGGCCCCCGCGACAAGTTCGACATAGGCGCAGGGCAACTCGCCTGCATGGGCATCGGGTTGGCCGATGGCACCTGCAAAGGCCACGGCAGGGTGGGTCATCAGCGCCTCTTCAATCATGGCAGGATCCAGATTATGGCCGCCCCGAATGATCAAATCCTTGGCGCGGCCTACGATGTAGAGGTAGCCATCCGCGTCCATCCGCCCCAGATCGCCCGTGCGCAGATAATAGCCTTGATCAAACAGGCCTTTATTGCGCGCCACTTCGATATAGGTGCCGCCGGGCAGAACGCCTGGGCTAGAGATGCAAATCTCTCCCACTTCGTCCACCTCGCACACCCGTTCGCCATGGGCATCACGGGCCAAGATCCGCACGCTGGTATAGGGAAAGGCCAACCCGACCGAGCCCGCCTTTTTGATCCCGTCCGGCGGGTTCACCGACACAAGGCAGGTACATTCCGTCAGCCCATAGCCTTCAATCACCTGCACACCCGTGGCGCGTTCATAGCGGTTGAACAGGTCAGCCGGCAGGGGCGACGACCCTGAAAACGTACCGCGCAGCGTGGTGATCTTGGCATTAACCGGCCGCTGCATCAGGGCCGACAGCGCCGTGGGCACGCCGATGAGATAGGTCGCCCCGTAGCGCTCGACCAACTGCCAAAGCGCGTCAAACACCCCCTCGCCCCGATAGCCCTGCGGCGTGGGAAAGACCGCATGTCCGCCCGAAGCGATCATCGACATCATCACCGGATAGGCCGCAAAGACGTGAAACAGCGGTAAGGGGCACAAGATCACATCGGTTTCGCGAAACAGCAGGCGGTGGCCCAGCCAGCCGTTGTAGATCATGCCAGAAATGCGGTGCTGGGTGACCTTGGGCAAGCCCGTGGTGCCGCCGGTGTGAAAATAGGCGGCTATGCGGTCGTCATGCGGGTCTTCAAAGGTCAGGTCTTTGGGCTGGCGCGCCACGGCAACGTTAAACGCCATGACTTTGGCGCTGTGGCGCGCCCTTGTCTTGGGACGCATCGCCCCCGCGATCAGCGATTTGGCAAAGGGCAGATAGGGCGCCAAGTCCACCTCTAGCACCGTTGTGACGCCCGGCGCGTCAGCCACAGCTTCGGCCACTTTTTGCGCCAGATCTGTGCGCGGAAAGGGTTTAAGGGTGACCACCACCTTGGCCTTGGTCTCGCGCAGCAGGGCCGCAATCTGGGCCGCTTCCAGCAAGGGGTTGATGGGGCAGACAATCCCCGCCACGGCCCCTGCCAGCAGGGTAACCACGGTTTCCAAAGCATTGGGCAGCACATAGGCCACCACATCCTGCGGCCCTATACCCAGCCCGCGCAGCAGGTTTGCCGTTTGGGTGACACGGTCAAGCAAAGCACCCCACGTCAGCGTCTGGGCGCGGTCTTTGGGCCCCGATGTCAGCTGAAACGTCACAGCCGGACGGGCCCCATGCGCCTTGGCCGCGCGCGAAAGAAAATCGTGCATCGAGCGCCCGACATCACGCTCGGCCCAAGGCATTTCAGCCTCAATCGCGGCCACATCCTCGCGCGTGCGAAAATGGTTCATCTCATCCCCCCTTAGCCTCTAAGGCTTGCCCTCTGATCTGGGGCTTGACGGCACGATGACGCGAAACGCAAGCTTTGCCAAGGCAGCACCTTGACCCGAAGGCCCAGCCCCGCACCCGGGAGTATTGGGACAAAGAGCAAATGCAAGACGGTAAGATCGATTTTCGCGCCAAATGCGATGACTGCGCGGCGCTGTGCTGCGTGATGCTGCCCTTTGATGGCGGCGAGGATTTTGGCTTTGACAAGGCGGGCGGTGTGGCTTGCCGCCATTTGAGGGGCCACGCCTGTAGCATTCATATGGATCTGGCGGATCAAGGTTTTTCGGGGTGCCAGCGCTATGATTGCTTGGGCGCGGGCCAACGGGTGGTGCAAGAGGTGTTTGCAGGGCAAAGCTGGCGCTCAGACCCTCGCTTGATCGCGCCGATGGAGCAGGCCTTTCGCGCCATGCGCCGCCTGCATGAGGACCACGCCCTATTGGAAGCAGCGGCGCGCTTACCCTTGACGAGCGAAGAGCAAGCGCAGCGCATGGCCTTAGTGGCAGATTTGGATGTCACAAGCCAACAAACGCAAGCCAGCCTGTTGGTCTATGAAACTGGCCCAAAGCCCCGTGCCGTGCGCAACTTTCTGGGCCAACTTAAAGCGCGTCTGCCGCCCCGTCGGTGAATTGCAACCGCGCAAGGCGGGCATAAAGCCCGCCTTGGGCCACCAATTCGTCATGGGTGCCCGTGGCGACAATTCGGCCCTGATCCAGCACCACGATCCGATGGGCGCGTTTGACTGTGGCCAAGCGGTGCGCCACGACCAAAACGGTGCGCCCTTGGCTAAGGCTTTCCACCGCGCGCTGCACCAAACGCTCGCTTTCGGCATCAAGGGCCGAGGTCGCCTCGTCCAGCAAAAGCACACGCGCATCGCGCAGAATGGCGCGGGCGATGGCGATGCGCTGGCGCTGCCCACCCGACAGCATCACACCGCGCTCGCCCAAGAAGGTGTCATAGCCCTGCGGCAGGGCGGTGATAAAATCATGCGCGGCCGCAGCGCGGGCCGCAGCCTCCACCGCAGCATCGCTGGCCTCTGGTCGGCCAAAGCGGATGTTTTCGCGCGCCGATCCAGCAAAGATCACCGAATCCTGCGACACCAATGCGAAATTCTGGCGGAAGTCATCACGGTTCATGGCGCGCAGATCAACACCGTCCAGCAAGATACGCCCCGCGTCAGGATCAAAAAACCGCAGCAGCAGCTGAAACACTGTCGACTTGCCCGCACCTGACGGCCCAACAACTGCCACCGTTTCCCCCGGTGCGATGGTCAGGCTGACACCGTCCAGCGCCGCCATGTCCGGGCGCGAGGGATAGTGAAAGCGCACCTCTTCCAGCACCAGCCCCCCGCGCACGGGCTGAGCGGGGGGCACCGGGGCCAAGGGGTCTTGCACGCTGTCAGTGGCCTGCAAAATCTCAACCAAGCGTTCGGTTGCACCCGCGGCGCGCTGGACCTCGCTCCAAATCTCGGACAGGGCACCGACAGCCCCTGCCACCATCACGGCATAGATCAAAAACTGTACCAATTCACCCGGTGTCATGGCCCCGCTGCGCACATCATGCGCGCCGATCCAAAGCACACCTACAACGCCTGCAAAGGCCAGAAACATCACGACAAAAGTCATAAGTGCCCGCAACCCAATGCGGTTCAGCGCAGAGGTGAAGCCCTTTTCGTTGACCGCGGAAAACTGCGCGCGCGTCACCATTTCATGCGTGAAAGCCTGCACGATCTGCACCGCCGTCAATGCCTCGGAGGCAAGACCCGAGGATTGCGCGATCAGGTCTTGATTGTCGCGCGACGAGGCGCGCAACTTGCGCCCCAGCACCACGATGGGCACGACGGTCGCAGGCACAATCAGCAAGACCAACAAGGTCAACTTGGTTGACGTCAACATAAGCAAGACCAGACCACCGATCAGCGTGAGCAGATTGCGCAAAGCGACCGAAATGGACGAACCTATCACCGATAAGATCAATGTGGTGTCGGTGGTGATGCGGCTTAAGATCTCTCCGGTCATGATCTTTTCGAAATAGGCCGGGCTCATGCCCATGACTTTGTCAAACAGTGCGCGGCGGATATCTGCCACCACACGTTCCCCCAGCCTTGTGACGAAGTAATAGCGCACCCCCGCACCAACGGCCATCACCGCAGCCACAGCCAGCGCAGCACCAAAGTATTGATCCAACATGGCGGCATTTTGCACGCCAAAGCCATCGACCACGCGGCGCACGGCGATAGGCAAGACCAAACTGACCGAGGCGGTTACAACCAAAGCCACCCCTGCCGCCAAGATCATCAGCCGATAGGGCGCCAGAAAAGGGCGCAAGCCCGCCAAAGCGCTGACCCTGCGCGACTTCGCCCGCTCTGCCGTGTCTATCTGAACCATGAAAAGCCCCTTGGCGATCTTAAGCTTGCATCTATGCACGACACGCGGTGTAGGCAAGGACCCCTTCCAAGAGCGCGCAATTGGTGCTTAGTTTAGCCGATGAAACACCTGATCCTTCCTGACAGAACCCGCCTTGCCTATGCTGATCAAGGCCAAGGCACTCCCCTGCTGTGTTTGGCGGGCCTGACCCGCACGATGGCAGATTTCACCTATGTGAAGCCACACCTATCTGGGCGGATCATCCGGATGGATTATCGCGGGCGAGGCGGGTCAAGCTGGACGGGCGCTGCCACCTATAGCGTGGTGCAAGAGGCGCAAGATGCGCTGGCGCTGATGGACCATTTGGGGATCAGGCGCTTTGCCGTCTTGGGCACCTCACGCGGGGGGTTGATCGGGATGCTTTTGGCGCATCTGGCCCCCGACAGGCTGTTGGGCCTGTGCCTGAACGACATCGGCCCCGTGGTAGAGCGCGCGGGGCTAGAGCGGATCGCCAGTTATGTCGGGCGCAATCCAACCGCGCGCACCTTTGCCGACTTCGCCGAGGTGCTGGCCAAGACCTCTGCGGGCTTTGCCAATGTGCCGCCCGCGCGCTGGTTGGAAGAGGCGCAAAAGCACGCAAAACCGGCGGCTGACGGGCTGCAGATCACCTATGACCCTGCGCTGCGCGACAGTTTTGATGCCGCGATGGCGGCCCCCGCCAGCGATGCTTGGCCGCTGTTTGATGCCGCTAAGGGCCTGCCCATGGCGGTAATCCGCGGCGCAAACTCTGATCTGCTCAGTCCCGTGACCGTGTTCGAGATGGCCCGCCGTCACCCCGGCCTGATCGTGGCCACCGTGGCAGACCGCGCCCATGTGCCCTTTTTGGATGAACCCCAAAGCGTTGCAGCCCTAACGGCGTTTCAACAGGCCCTGCCATGACAGATATCGCGATGATCACCGCTGCCGCCGCCCGCCTTGCGGGCCATGCGCGCCGCACACCGTTGCTGAATGCGCCGCTCTTGGACAAAATTGCCGGACGGCGGATTTTTGTGAAGGCTGAGTGTCTGCAATGGACCGGCAGCTTCAAGTTTCGCGGCGCTTGGTCGGCCTTGACGGCCCTGTCTGTACAAGATCAGCGACGTGGCGTGATCGCCTATTCCTCGGGCAACCATGCGCAAGGCGTGGCCTATGCGGCGTCTTTGCTGGGGGCCCCTGCCGTGATCGTGATGCCGCAAGACGCGCCTGCGATCAAAATCGCCAATACCCGTGCCTATGGGGCCGAGGTTATCCTCTACGACCGCGCCACTCAAGACCGTGATGCGCTGGGGACTGATTTGGCAGCGCAGCGCAGCTTGACCCTGATCCGCCCCTATGACGAGCCTTTGGTGATTGCGGGCCAAGCAAGCGTTGGGCTGGAGATAGCAGAGCAAGCAACCGAAGCAGGCATAGGATCGGCCGATGTGGTTGTGTGCTGCGGCGGCGGCGGCTTGACGGCGGGGGTGGCGCTTGCGCTTGAAGCCAAGGCCCCCCGCCTGCGCGTGCGCACGGCAGAGCCTGCGGGCTTTGAGGACACAGCGCGCTCGCTG
>CAXNKP010000115.1:0-6787 GCA_964202815.1 Stagnihabitans sp.
CTTGGATGCCCGCGGCAACCAAGGCCGCAGCCCCCTCTGGCGTCAGGCCGACGCGTTCCTCATGGGGCCGCTGTTCGGCCCGAACCCAAAGATGCACCATCGCACGCTCCTCTTTTGCGCCTTGCATAGCAGACTACCGCAGGCAAGCCAGCCCCCACCGCAGCCTAAGGGGCGGCCAATGGCCCCTTTGCGCCCCTCGCCATGTCGCCTTTGAGGTTGCAGCGCCCGTCCCCCAAGTCTATCCCGCAGCCATGAAACTTCTATTCCTTGGCGATGTGATGGGCAAATCCGGCCGGAGCGCGGTGGCAGAGCGTTTGCCTGCCCTGCGCGCCGCATGGGGTTTGGATTTTGTCGTGGTCAACGGCGAGAATGCCAGTTCCGGCGTGGGGCTTACGCCGGAACACGCCAAGCTGATCCTGAACGCCGGGGCCGATTGTGTGACGCTTGGCGATCATGCCTTTGACCAAAAGGACATGCTGTCGTTTATCGAAACCGAACCGCGCATCTTACGCCCGCTGAATTTTTCCAAAATCGCCCCCGGACGTGGCGCTAAAGTGTTTGACGCCACACAAGGCCGCAAGGTCTTGGTCACCCAAGCGCTGGGCCAAGTGTTCATGAAGCGCCCGTTTGACGACCCGTTCAGTGCGCTGGACGCCGTTTTGAAAACCCACCCCTTGGGCGGGATGGTGCAGGCGGTGATCGTGGATATCCATGCCGAGGCAACATCGGAAAAGATGGCGATGGGCCATTGGTGCGACGGGCAGGCCAGTTTGGTCGTGGGCACCCACACCCATGTGCCCACGGGCGATGCGATGATCCTGAATAAAGGCACGGCCTATCTGACCGATGCCGGCATGTGCGGCGATTATGACAGCGTGATCGGCATGGAAAAGCTGGAACCGTTGCGGCGGTTTATCACGGGCATGTCGTTGAGCCGGTTCGAACCGGCGGCGGGAGAGGCGACATTGTCGGGGGTTTATGTCGAAACAGACGACCGCACGGGCAAGGCCACCCGTGTCGCCATGGTGCGCCAAGGCGGGCGGTTGCAGCAGGCGGGGCCATGATGGGGCAGCCTTTGACGCGGGTGCAAGGCCTTGCGGCGCTGGTGTTGTTGGGCGTGGGCTGGGGATCGACCCAGCCCTTGGGCAAGATCGCGGCCTCTTCGGGGCACCCGCCCCTGACGCTGATCTTATGGCAGACGGTGATCTGCGTTCTTGTCTTGGGCACCTTGACCTTCATGCGCGGCAAGGGCCTTGTTCTGACACGGCGGGCCTTTGGGTTTTACCTTGCCGTGGCGGTGCTGGGCACTTTGGTGCCGAATGCAACATTTTACATCTCGGTCTACAGGCTGCCCTCGGGGATCATGTCGATCCTGATCTCGACCGTGCCGCTGATGGCCTTTCCGATGAATTTGGCGCTGCGGTCTGACAAGTTTGAAATCAAGCGTCTGATCGGCCTGCTCTTGGGCCTGTTGGGTGTAGCCATCATTGCAGCCCCCGGGGCGAGTTTGGCACCCGGCATGGTGGCCTTTTTGCCCTTGGCACTGATTGGACCCCTGTTTTACGCGCTAGAAGGCACCTTTGTCGGCCGCTATGGCATGGCGGGGATGGACCCTATTCAGGCGATGTTTGGGGCCAGTCTGGTCGCCTTGGCGCTGTGTTTGCCCATGGTGATTGTGACCGGATCTTGGGTCAGCCCAATGCCACCTTGGGGAAAGGCAGAGGGGGCTTTGCTGCTATCTTCGGGCCTGCACGCTTTGCTTTATGCGGGCTATGTCGGGCTGGCAGCCAAGGCAGGGGCGGTTTTTGCCAGCCAAAGCTCCTACATCGTGACAGCGGCGGGCCTGTGCTGGGCGATGGCGCTGCTTGGAGAGCGCTTCTCGCCCTTGGTTTTTGTGGCTTTGGCCGTCATGCTGCTGGGCGTCACCCTCGTGCGCCCGCGCGCGCGCACCACCTGAGGGCGGGGTTGCAGCAGGGCCTGTGGCTGGTGTAGACCGCACCCAGTTCAAAACGGCGAATTCAAAACGGCGGGGAATACGGGCATGTCAGGGCATTCCAAATGGTCGACCATCAAGCACAAAAAGGGCAAGACGGATGCGCTGCGCTCTAAGGTGTTTTCCAAGCTGAGCAAGGAAATAACCGTGGCGGCCAAAATGGGCATGCCCGATGTCGACATGAACCCGCGCCTGCGCTTGGCCGTGAAGGCCGCGAAAGCGCAATCAATGCCCAAAGACGTGATCGACCGCGCCATCAAGAAATCGCAAATGGGCGATGCAGCCGATTACCACGACATTCGTTATGAAGGCTACGGCGTCAACGGTATCGCGATCATCTGCGAGGCGCTGACGGATAACCTGAACCGCACCGCCAGCAATGTGCGCTCTTATTTCACCAAATGCGGCGGCAATCTGGGCCAGACCGGATCGGTCAGCCATAGTTTCGACCGCGTGGGCGAGATCAGCTATCCGCTGTCGGCAGGATCAGCCGACGATGTGATGATGGCCGCCTTGGATGCGGGTGCCGATGATGCGCAAAGTGACGAAGATGGCCACTGGATCTATTGCCAGATTGAAGACCTGCCCGCCGTTTCGGATGCTTTGGAAAAGGCCTTGGGCGAATCCACCGAATCCAAGCTGATCTGGAAGCCGCAAACCTTGACTGTGGTTGACCTGGAAACTGCGCAAAAGCTGCTGCGTTTGGTGGACATGTTGGAAGAGGACGACGATGTGCAATCGGTCGTTTACAACTTTGACATCCCCGAGGATGTTGCCGCCCTGCTGTAAGGTGCCTAGGCCAAACGTGTCGTAGTGTGTCGGGTTTTAGGTGGAATGGCATTCAATAGGTCGACGGTTCGATCCTGACTTGCTCCACAAAACCTCCCAATCATTACAAGACCATAAGCCGCCCTTCGGGGCGGTTTTGGTGTATGAGAAACGTTGTAAAGACTTAGTATGGGTGGGAGACCTGAGGGGGAGCTCAGGTCAAATCGGCGTGGTCTGAAAATGCGATCCCCAGTGCCGCACTGACCCCTGCTAATGGGTGGAACAACTGCTCGGCGTGCGATGTTTTTTCTTCTTTGTTATTGCCATGGCTTTTCGTAGATAACAAAGAGAAAAGATGTTCGAATCGACTTGTGTTTTGACCAGAAGAGTCAATAGTAAAAATTCTAATTTTTGTAAGCTAGCAGTGAACGCCCATATCGAAAAGAGGAAAATCCGTTGAACACAATCTATGGAACATCAGGTGATGACAGCTGGGAAGACGCACTGTCAGGAACTTTGGGCAATGATTATTTTTATGGCTATGAGGGTGAGGATTGGATGATCGGGTCGGCGGGATCTGACACGATGAATGGCGGAGCGGGATTTGATGTAGCCGGGTATACTTCGTTAGGGTTTGACTGGGTGCAGATAAATCTTACGTCTTCAATTCGTGGCAGCCTTAGCCCATATACTGTTTTGAAGTCAAACGGTTTGGTTGATACACTAATTTCCGTTGAAGCTGTGCATGCTACAAATGGTGATGACCTAATTTACCTTGAAGGCGATGGATATATATTTGACCAAGCTGGTGATGATAAAATCTATCTATATGGTGGTTCAGCGGTGATTTTGGGACTTGGCAATGACAAGGTTTATGGAGATGGTTCGGCGAAGATTTGGTTTGAAGACACAGAAAATGGAGTAAATGTTCTATTCACCCGGCAGGGTTCTGGACGAATTTACGATTATTCGGCAGGCACGATGGATACTTTCAGAGGGATAGGAAGGGTTGACGGAACATTACAGAGTGATAATTTCTTTGGTAGCGCGGGCAATGAATGGATATCTGCATTAGACGGTGACGATTACATAGCAGGCGGGGCAGGCAACGATACCCTCGATGGCGGTGATGGATATGATGAAATTGACGCCGGAAGTGGCGTGAACTTTGTCGAAGGTGGCGCTGGGGACGACAGCTATGTCTTTGGATATGAAGGCGTTACGACAGTTACGGATTCTGACGGCAGCAGTTGGATTATTTGTGAAGCTGATCCCACTGGGTATTTTAAGTCAATGTATATTGACGGGAATAACAGTCTTATCATAAATGGAACTAATGGATCGCAACTTGTCTTCATGGCTTATGAATCGCTTTCAGGTATAACATGGATGCCACCGAATTCTGCAGGGTATGAAGTCAGTAGTGAAGGTATTTATATCGGTACTTTAAATAATGACACCCTGACTACAGATAATAGTACCTATGCTGAAGTATACGGCGCTGCTGGTAATGATGTTATAACTATTAACACCAGTGACCAGTCGTGGGTTTCAGGCGATGGCGGATCGGACTCGATCTATGGTGGATCAGGTAATGATGCACTGAACGGTGATTACCGAGACTCTAATCCCGGCGCAGATTTAATTATGGGCAATGCTGGTGACGATTTTATTTACGCAGATTCTGGAAATGACTCGCTATTTGGTGGGTCGGGCAACGATATTTTGGCGGGTATGGACGGCGCTGACTCAATCGTCGGTGATGCGAACAACGACACGCTCGACGGTGACGCAGGCAATGATTCGATGAACGGCGGCACCGGCAACGACGGTCTAACCGGTGGGTCTGAGAAGGACATCCTGACTGGTGGAACAGGAAATGATACCTTCATTTTCAATGCTGTGACTGAAGCCGGCACAACGGCTACGGCCACCGATGTGATCACAGACTTTGTCATTGGTCAGGACAAAATCAACCTAAGTGCAATAGATGCTTTTGCCTCATCCAGTGCAAACAACATGTTCATTTGGAAAGGGACTGCCGCATTCAGCAGCACAACCCAAGGCGAGGTGCGGTTCCAAAAATTTGACAACAGCGGCACAATCAATGATTACACGATGGTCTGGATTGATAACGACGCTGACACCACCGTTGAAATGGCGATCCGTTTGACTGGACTTTACAATTTGACAGCGTCGCACTTCGATTTGTAACCAAACCCTTCACATCTCCACCACCCTGCGCTTTGCATCTTCGTTGACGTCGATGTAGCGTTGGGGGGTGGTCAATGACGAATGACCCGCGCGTGATTGCACATCCCACAGCGATCCGCCTACCCTTAATCCTTAGTGTCGGGGTCGTCTTTAACCGTCTTGTAGTCATAACTGTAACTGTACTTGTATTTATAGGCATAGCGGCCGTAGGTTTTCAGGCTGCGGCGGTCGAAGGCGTTCAGGATGGCTCCCTTGATCGACACGCCGGCCGTGTCAAGCGCGCGGATGCTGGCGGCAAATTCGGCTACCTCCGTCCTCTGGTGGCGGGCAACGACAAAAAGAGCGCCGGCAACGCGGCCTACAAGGGCTGCATCTGTAACGGCCAAGATGGGGGGGCAGTCAATCACCACCAAATCAAACGCTTGGGTCAGTTCCGTAATCAGGTCGTTGAACTTTGGCCGACTCAGAAGTTCCGATGGGTTGGGGGGGAAGATGCCGGTGTTTATGAAAGTCAGTCCTGGGATGTCGGTGGCAAGCAGCACATCCGCCAAGCGTATATCCTCCGAGAGATACTCTGACAGTCCTGCCGTCGAGCGCTTGATGCCAAAGCGCAGGCGTTGCCGTCCACGCCGCATGTCCGCGTCAATCAGGCAAACCTTTGCACCAGAGGCGGCCACAACCGCGGCGATATTGGCCGAGATGAAGGATTTGCCCGCGTCGGGTGCGCCACTGGTGATGGCCAGCGATTGGTTTTTTGCGTCCAGCATGCCAAAGTGCAACCCCGTGCGCAGCGACTTGAACTCCTCGACCAAGATTGATTCAGGCTTGTCGCGCGAGATTATTTTCAGGCGCGATCCATCAACGCTTTCCTTAGTGTGGCCCTTGCGCTGGTCCATCAACAGGCTGATCGTGGCAAAGACGGGCACGCCCAAGCTCTCGATTTGTTCGACGTCCTCAATGCCGCGACGGAACTTTTCGCGCAGCAGAACCAAGGCCCCACCCAAAATCGTGCCCAACACAAGCGCCAGCGCCAGGGTTAGGCTTTTCCTGGGCGCTATGGGGTTCATCGGGGTGGCGGCGTGGTCGACAATGCGCACGTTGCCGATGGTAGAGGCCTTGAGCACGCCCAATTCTTGGGCACGCTGCGTAAGCGCGTCATCCGCAATCTGCGCCGCAGCCAGATTTCGGGTCATGTTCAGGACTTGCTTTTGCGTCTCGGGCAGGGTGCCTATCTGCGCGTTCAGTTCGTTAAGGCGGGCCAGCAGCGCGCGACGGGTGTCAAGCAATTGTTTGTAAACTGGGTGATCGGGGGCATATTTGCGCTTGATCTCCTCCTCACTCTGGGCGAGTTCGCGCAGCTTTTCCTCGGTTGTCTGGGTCTGCGACAACAGGCTTTGGGTTTCAAAACTTAGGTCGACCGAGCGTTGGCTTGCCTTGTAATCGTTCAGGGCAACCTCGGCCGCCTTAAGTTGGGCTTTGGCGTCAGGAATTTGGCTTTGCACGAAATCCAAGCTTTTCTGTGCTTCGGCAGAACTGCGGGCAAGGTTTTGTTCATAAAATGCCTCAATGATAGCGTCAAGCGTCTGGCGTGCCAAATCGGGATTGGGGCCATTGAAGGTAAGTTCAATGACGCCGGTTCCTTTGCCCTGCTCGGCCTCGGCCAGGCCATCATTCAGTGCGGCTACAGCCCACAGTTCGGGCAACTGGCGCACTGTATAGACGCGACCTGCCGGGCCCGTCAGGCTGGCCACAGTCAGTGCGAAGTCTTGCGTCGCATTGGTGAGCAATTGGCCCACCTGGCCGCGCAAGACC
>CAXNKP010000116.1:0-6727 GCA_964202815.1 Stagnihabitans sp.
AGCGCCTGCGCTACACCACCAGCCATCCCAACGACATGGCCGATGACCTGATCGAGGCGCATGGGATGCAGCCCAAGCTGATGCCCTATCTGCACCTGCCCGTGCAATCCGGCTCTGACCGCGTTCTGAAGGCCATGAACCGCAAGCACACCGCCGAAAGCTACCTGCGCCTGATCGAGCGTTTTCGCGCAGCGCGACCGGATATCTTGCTGACGTCAGACTTTATCGTGGGCTTCCCCGGCGAAACCGATGCCGATTTTGAAGCGACCCTGGCGCTGATCCGGCAGGTGGGGTTTGGGATGGCCTATTCGTTCAAGTACTCTGCCCGGCCCGGAACCCCCGCTGCCGAAAAGCCCGAATTGCCCGCCGCAGTGGCAGATGCGCGCCTGCAAACCTTACAGGCCTTGGTAACGCAGCAGCAACGCGCCGCCCAAGACGCGATGGTAGGGCGGCAGACCCATGTGCTTTATGAAAAAGCTGGCCGCATGCCAGGGCAAATGGTGGGCAAGTCTGACCACCTGATGGCGGTGCACGTCACTGATGCCACTGGTAAAGTGGGCGATCTGGTGCGGGTCCATGTCACGGGAGCCTCGACCAATTCGTTGGCAGCGGTGCCTGTGGTTTAGCATTTGCTGCAAGGCAGTTTAAACGACTCTTAGCCCACGCGATAACCTCGGGCCTTGGGCCGCCCGTGGCTCGAGTAATGGTCAGCCACGTCAACATTTGATCTGGGAATGAACCTCTCGGCCGCCATTGGTCTGTTGCACAAATCGTCTGATGACCGATGTTGCCCTTTCGCGGACGGACTCATCCCACGGCTTCAATGACGGGTATGCCGAGCGCGGTGAAACCGTTCAGGACGGCCAAACGGACTTGGAACTCGGCAACCTGGCGGTCGAAGTCCGGCGCCATGAGGCGCTGGCCTAGGAATCACACAGTGCATCCATTCATCGGGAAAACAGTCCCCCAGACCGTTTTCCGGCCCGGCTCAAATCTCGACGCGGCTTTGGCGGTGATAACCGCTCTGCCGTCGCCAGATGGTTCGGCTGAAGCGTTTTGACGCTCGCAGGGCTTCGTTGTGGGCGACCGCCTCGGGGGTGTCTGGCTTCCAAGGCTTGCTATTTTTCCGAGGCGGAATGATCGCGACAGCCCCACGGGCAGCGATGGCGTCATTGCACTTGCGGGTGTCGAAGTCGCCGTCAGCTGTGACGCTGGCGATCCTTTGATCAGGGGGGATCTGGTCGAGCAATTCGGGCAGCATGGGCGCGTCGCGCGCGTCGATGGTGGTGAGCTCGGCCGCCCGGATTTCCAGCGTTTGCTCGTCAATCTTGATGTGGATCTTGCGCCAGACCCGGCGCTTCGTCCCGCCATGCTTGCGGGCGTTCTATTCACCTTCGCCCTCGACCTTGATCGCGGTGCTGTCGATAAGCAGGTGAAGCGGGCCTGCTGATGCGCGATACCGAATGTTGACCTTCAAGGTCTTCTGCTGACGCGATAACGTGCTGAAGTTGGGCACGGCCCAGTCCGGGTTGATGAGGTGGAGCAGACTTTCGACGAACCCGGTGGTCTGTCGCAGTGCCATCCCGAACAGCACCTTCACCGTCAAGCGGGCCTGAATAGCAGAGCCGCTGTACTCGGGCTGTCGACTACGCTTGCCGGTGGGCGCAGCCTCGCAGGTCATGGCGGGATCGAACCAGATCGTCAGCGACCCACGGCACTTGTGCGCCTCGGTCTAGGCGGGCCAGTTCCGGGTCTTGGAGGCGGGGGGTGCGGGTTTGCTCATCCCGCCCAGCTACCACGCTGGATACACAAGATGAATCCCTCACGGGATTTGTGCAACAGCGCCTCGCCCATACCAAAGCGCGTGGTCCGCAGCCTGAGGCAAGTTTGCTATATTTTTCAAAGGTATGCTATGGCGCGCGCCCCTTGGCGGCTATTCCCCGTAAGGCACCCAGACCGTCTTGACCGCCGTCGCATGGCGCAAAAATGCTCGCCCCTCGCCCTCGACGCCCAGCCAATCGCGGGCGCGGGCGTGGTTGACCCAAGTGCGCTTTAGGTTGGCGGCGGCTTCTTTTTCGATCAACGCGGACAGGGGCGTGGACGAAAAGGACCAAACCGCCTCGACATCCATATGCCCCGCCAAGGGCTTTGCCAATTCGGCATGGCTGCCCGTGACGATGTTGACCACGCCCGCAGGCAGGTCAGAGGTTTCCAGCACCTGATAGAAATCGGTCGCTGCAAGGGGGAATGCCTCTGACGGGATCACGACCGTGGTGTTGCCCATGGCCACAGCGGGGGCCATTAGCGAGATCAGGCCCAACAAAGGGGCCTCGTCGGGGCAGATGATGCCGATCACGCCCACGGGTTCGTTCATGGCCAAAGCCACGCCGCGCATCGGCACGGGTTTGACGGCACCTTCGTATTTGTCGGCCCAAGCGGCATAGGTGAACAAGCGCTGGATCGACGCCTCTACCTCCTCCGCGCCATTCTTGCCTGTCAGATCTTGCAATCGCTTGGCGAACTCGTCGGCGCGGGCAGACAGGTTTTCGGCGATATAAAACAAAATCTGCGCCCGCGCGTGGCCTGCGGCGCGGCCCCAGCCCTTGGCGGATTGTGCGGCTTCGACCGCGTTGCGGATGTCTTTGCGGTTGCCAAGGCCGATCTGCCCCAACAGCTTGCCCCGACCTGACACGATGGCGCGCGAATAGCCGCCGTCGGGCCGCGCCTGCTTGCCGCCAATGAACAGCTTGGCGGTGCGATCAAGCCCTACGACGACAAGGCTGTCAGGCTCGGCCAAGGGTGCTAACCGCGCCAAGGGCTTGGTTTTGGCTGACGGTTTCAGATAGGCTAAAAGCCCCTCCCACCCGCCTTCACGGCCAAAGCCGCTTTCGCGCACGCCGCCAAAGCCTGCGGCCGCGTCAAAGAGGTTGGTGGCATTGACCCAGACCACGCCAGCCTTGATCTTGGGGGCCATATCCAGCGCCAGATTGACATTTTCCGTCCAGATCGACGCCGCAAGGCCGTAGCGGGTGTTGTTGGCCAACTCCACCGCCTCGGCCGGTGTGCGGAAGGTCATCGAGACAAGAACCGGCCCGAAAATCTCTTCCTGCATCAGCGGCGATGCGGCCGACAGGCCGGTGATCAGCGTGGGCGGATAATAGCAGCCCGCAGGAACGGGGGTGGCTGCGCGGTAGATCTGGCCGTCGGTGCACCCGTCGACCAAGGCGGTGATCGTGGCAAGCTGCACCGGATCAACAATGGCCCCCACATCAATGCACTTGTCCAACGGATCGCCGATCCGCAGCCCATCCATCCGGCGTTTCAGCTTGGTATGAAAGCGGTCGGCCACGCCTTCTTGCACCAACAGGCGCGATCCCGCACAGCAGACTTGGCCTTGGTTGAACCAGATGGCATCGACCAAGCCTTCAACGGCGCTGTCCAGATCGGCATCGTCAAAGACGATGTAGGGGCTTTTGCCGCCCAGTTCCAACGTCAGCGCCTTGCCCGTGCCCGCCGTGGCCGCACGGATTTGGCGGCCCACGCTGGTGGATCCGGTGAAGGCGATCTTGTCGATGTCAGGATGGGCCACAAGGGCAGCACCCGTATCTCCGCCGCCGGTGACGATATTCAACACACCTTTGGGCAAGCCCGCCTCGCGGGTGATTTCGGCAAACAGCAGGGCGGTCAGCGGGGTGTATTCTGCAGGTTTCAGCACCACCGTATTGCCCGCCGCCAAAGCAGGGGCCACTTTCCACGCCAGCATCAAAAGCGGAAAGTTCCACGGAATCACCGCGCCGCACACCCCAAGTGGCTGCATGCCGGGCTGTTCAGAGGCCAAAAGCTGCGCCAAGCCCGCGTGGAAATAGAAATGCCGTGCCACCAAAGGCACGTCTATATCGCGCGCCTCGCGGATGGGTTTGCCATTGTCCATGGTTTCCAGCACGGCCAAAAGGCGGGAATGTTTTTGCACCAATCGGGCCAGCGCATAAAGATACTTAGCGCGCTGATGACCCGAAAGCTTGGCCCATTTCGGCTGCGCCCGTCGGGCTGCCGCCACGGCGCGGTCCACATCGCCCACACTGCCTTGGGTGACAAGGGCCAACACATCGCCCGTGGCGGGGTTGCGCGTGGCAAAGGTTTCGCCTGCCCTACCAAAGGCCCCGTCGATCCAATTGCCAAACTGGCCCTTGTGACCGGCCAGCCACGCCGTCACCTCGGCATGGCTTTCGGGGGCGGGGCCGTAGGACATGGCTTCGAAGATATCGCGGACGGTCATGACAGGCTCCATGTCAAAAGGCGCGCTTGGGGCAGATGTTTGCCTCCGGCGGGGATATTTTTCCACATATGAAAGGGGGTTTCATATGTGCCCAAACATCCCGGGGTGAGGGCTTTGCCCGCGGGGCAGCGCCCCTGCGGCGGTGGGGTCAGGCACATCATCAGCCCATCGCATGGCGGTAAGAGGCCGAGTATCGGCCTGTCAGGTGATGTTCCAACTGTCGTTCGATATCGCCCAAAAGCGAGGAGGCGCCAAAGCGAAACAGGTCGGGTTGCAGCCATGGCAGGCCCAATTCATCTTTCATCAGCGCCAGATACAGCAGCGCGTCCTTGGCTTTGGAAATGCCGCCTGCCGGTTTGTAGCCAACCTTGTAGCCCGTACGCGCATCATAATCGCGAATGGCGCGCAGCATGGTCAGGGTCACGGGTAACGTCGCGTTGACGCTTTCTTTGCCGGTCGAGGTTTTGATAAAATCCGCCCCCGCCATCATGCACACCAGCGAGGCGCGTGCCACGTTGCGCAGGGTTCCCAGCTCACCCGTGGCAAGGATGGTTTTCATATGGGCATCGCCGCAAGCGGCGCGCATCTGGCAGGTTTCATCGTACAGCGCTTGCCAGTTGCCCGTCAGCACATGGCGGCGCGAGATGACGATGTCGATTTCGGCAGCGCCCGCTTTGACTGAAGCACCAATCTCGGCGATCCGCAGGGGAAAGGGCGACAGGCCAGCCGGAAAGCCGGTTGACACCGCCGCCACCGGAATGCCCGAGCCTTCCAAGCCTGCCACCGCCGCCTCGACCATATCGTGATAGACGCACACCGCGCCCACTTTCAGATCGGGCAGGCCGAGGGCCTGAAGCATCTCGGCCCGCACGGGTTGGCGGGCCTTGGCGCACAGGCGCGCCACGCGGCCGGGGGTGTCATCGCCCGACAGGGTCGTCAGGTCGATCACCGACACCGCTTTGAGCAGCCATGCCGCCTGATAGTCTTTCTTCACCGACCGCCGCCCGCCCAAAGTGGCGCAGCGCCGTTCGATGGCCGACGTATTGGCTTGCACCGAGGCCACCCAATCCAAATCCAGCGCCATGCCCGGATTACGGGCGTGGGTGACTTGGGGCAGGTGGGGGATGGCCGTGGCGTCAGGGGTCAGGGTTTGCATCGCAGTCTCCGCATATTAGGGTCAGTTTGCATGGTGGGCGGGTTGCTGGCAAGGTGGGGTTGGGCGTTTTGCGGGGCGCGCCGCCCAAAGGGGCGTGAAAAGGGGATATTGGATGGACTTTACCGGACATTGGGCAGGGCTTTGCGCGCTTGGCATCTTTTGTGTGGCCTATGTGCTGGTGATTCTTGAAGAAATCACCGGCATGGCAAAATCAAAGCCTGTCCTTTTGGCGGCGGGGTTGATCTGGGCGTTGATTGGCGTGGCCTTTTCTATGGCTGGTCAATCAGACTTCGCCCATAAAGCCGCTCTGGGTGTGATCGAAGAATACGGCGAATTGTTCTTGTTTTTGATCGTGGCTGTGACCTACGTCAACACACTGGAAGAGCGGCGCGCCTTTGACGCGTTGCGCGGGGTTTTGGTGCGCGCGGGCCTGAGCTATCGGCAACTTTTTTGGTTGACGGGGGGCTTGGCGTTCTTCGTGTCTCCGGTTTTGGATAATCTTACGACGGCTTTGGTTATGGGAGCCGTGGTGATGGCCTTGGGGCGTGACAGCGCCAAGTTTACGGTGGTCAGTTGTGTTTCCGTGGTTGTGGCGGCCAATGCCGGCGGGGCGTTTAGCCCCTTTGGCGATATCACGACTTTGATGGTCTGGCAGCAGGGCAAGTTGGGGTTCTTTGAGTTCTTCGCGCTGTTTGTTCCATCGGTTGTAAACTGGGCTGTGCCCGCGCTGATCATGATCTGGGCCGTGCCCAAGGGGCGGCCTGAGGCAGAGCAGGTTCGGATCCGCATCAAGCCCGGGATGTGGGCTGTGGTGGCGCTGTTTGCGGCGACGATTGCAACCTCGGTTCTGTTCAAGAACGCTTTGAACCTGCCGCCTGCTTTGGGAATGATGCTGGGCTTGGGCTTTTTGCAGGCCTTGGCCTATGGCCTGCGCCTGACGGGGGCGCGGCGCGGCGATGCGGATATGGTGCTGGACAGTTTTGCCCAAGTGCAGCGGGTGGAATGGGACACGCTGTTGTTTTTCTTCGGCATCATCTTTGCCGTGGGCGGTTTGGGCGTGTTGGGCTATTTGGCGCTGGCCTCGGAGGTTTTATATGTTGGCATGGGCCCGCTGGTGGCCAATATCATCATCGGCGCTTTGTCGGCGGTGGTTGACAATATCCCCCTGATGTACGCGGTTTTGACCATGGATCCGGCGATGAGCCATGGTCATTGGCTGTTGATCACGCTGACCTGCGGGGTGGGTGGGTCGATCCTGTCGATCGGATCGGCAGCGGGGGTGGCGCTGATGGGGC